>JAZGFD010000302.1:0-2057 GCA_036479115.1 Saprospiraceae bacterium
CTTCAACTATAATCGTGTCATTGCCTGTATTATCATGGAAAACTGTCGTATCAAATATCCCGTCATATTGGTAAGCCGTAAAGGTGTCGTCACCACTGGAATCGAGAAGGTGGAGGTGTCCCACATAGTCATTAGCTTCTTGCCCTGTAGAACTAACAACGTCCCTCATATCGATTCCAGCCACACTTAAGAGGGTATTAGCAACGCTATTACTGTTGATTGCAACTGGGTTATACCCTATATCAAGGTCATAATATGTTCTAGGTATACCGTCGTGTGTATAAAGAGTACCTGATCCAAAATTAGAGATAGCATTTAAAATAGTGGTAATTTTTGAGTCAACATCAGCAGGATCTATATTAAGCCCTACCGCTCCAAAAGCATCAAGACTTTGTTGAGTGGGAGTCCCTGTAGATGTTATTGTTTCTAGGATGATGTTACCAAAAATTGGATTATGTTTAGTGGCTACTGATAATGGAATTCTGAGAGGTAATCCAAACGCTTCGCTTTGGTTTCCGTCAATCAAAATGTTCACACCATTTTGGACAATTAATAACCCTAAATGCGCTGCTTCTCCTGATGACGTCGCTGAAGTTGTAATATAAATCTTATTCATTACCTTCTCCCTTTGCCCCAACAAGCATATTCACAAGAAAAGTAAAGCCTCCTTTACCTGTAGCATAACCGTATATCAGATTTTCTTTCAAAGAATGATCTCGCGTAAACACTGCAATCACAAAGTATCCTTTTCGAATATTTTCTTTATCCGCACGGAAATAGAAAATATTATAGTCTTCAGTGATAGGTTCTTTAACAACTTGTGTGGTTGTTCCTGTATTTATCCAAGGTACAGATTCTTTAAATCCGTTGCCGTTAATAAAAACAGAATCTAAGTCTTTTTTGGAAGTTCTTGTAGAAAACAATTCATTAATTGCAGTTTGTGCCTGATTATTGCTCCAATAATTCTCAAACCGAAATTCTTCGGGGTGCTCTTTAAGATATTTAATGCTCGGTGGTTGGTTCACTACATATAATCCAACAAGCCCTATAATGACTATCCCACATAATCCTAATGCTATTTTTCCTAGCTTCTTCATTTTTCCTCACATTTTTAAATCTTGAATAATATAAGTCGTAGCAGATTTTATGATCAGGAGTCAAAACAAAAAATATGGTTACCCACTTGTTTTTAAAACATAAACGTTTAGTTGTTCTTTCTGAATTTATGCTTATCCCCCGAATATTCCCCTTCACCAGCAAGGTGTATTTCCTTGCGCCAGATTTAGGCACTGATCCGCTGATCAAAATCATAAACTTTTTGGGTATTATCGTTCGCACTATCCAGTGTATGGAGCTCGGCAGTAAGGGTTTGAGCATCTCCGTTGGTGTCTGTCCACACCAATAAATCTGACCAGATAGCATCGCTCGCATCAATAATCCCGTCGGCATTTCCATCATATTGAGCTAAATCTGAAAACCCATCCAGCACATCACTCCCAAACAGCTCAGACCCATTATCAATGCGCCCATTCCCGTTCACATCTCGCACCAGCCACCCATCATCACTGTTCAGCTCCGTCCAGTTAATGCTCGATGCATACCCATCACTATCCAGATCAAAATAAACAGAATTCGCTCTCGACTTAATCTCATACCCATCTCCATCCAGATCAATGAGCAAGGGATCCCACGTCGTCGTGATCCCTTGACCAAAAAAGAGCTGGGTGATTTCGTATTGTGTATTGAACAGAGAGTGGGGGGCGATATGCCCCAATTGATCCGGTGTCAATATAGCTTGATCAATGTTAAATGCCCCGACGATTTGACCGGCCATGTCAGAAAGTTGCAATATATCTGTTCCTGATCCACTATTCAAAACAAAGTCGAAATGATCATCGAGAATAGCCACTCTGTTCCACTCTGAACCAGAGTCCGCTCGTGTGTATATCCACAAATCATCTAAATGTTGCGTCAAAAATATATTGTTTTGATCTATAACGCCTTGGAGGACGAGTGTATTTGATCCATTTATATCCTCGTCATTGAGGACACGAACC
>JAZGFD010000303.1:0-5971 GCA_036479115.1 Saprospiraceae bacterium
CGCAAGTAACCGCTATAAAAGCGCAATTACAGCAGATGATGTCTACCACGCTTCCGGCGATTGAGAGAGACCTAAAAGCCGCAGGTGCACCTTGGATTGAAGGACAGGGGTTGATAAAAAATTAATAGAAGAAATTATAAAAACTCAATATCATGATTAAGAAATTATTGCTAGTATTATTAGCGGCCTTTGTTATTATTCAATTTTTTAGGCCAACATTAAATAATTCGGAAGATGAAACTTATGCCATGGTTAAGAAATATGAAATTCCGGAGGCTGTACATGCCATTTTGAAAACATCTTGTATCGACTGTCATTCGAATACCACTACGTATCCATGGTATGCGAAAGTGCAACCAGTGGCATGGTGGCTTGATGGTCATGTTAAGGATGGGAAACGACATTTTAATTTTTCTGAATTTACAAATCGTCGGATTGCCATACAGAACCACAAATTTGAAGAGCTAGTAGAAATGGTAGAGGATCATGAAATGCCTTTACCGTCATATACATATTTGGGATTACATAGTGAAGCCAAGCTTTCAGATGACCAACGAATAGTGTTGACCGATTGGGCGAAAGCACAAATGAAACTTTTGAAAGAACAATATCCTGCTGATAGTTTGGTATTACGACGACGTAGGTAGAAATTATAAAATATCCTCTATGAGATACAGTTCAGCTGTCAAAAATGACAATTCGGTTTTTTTTATTAGATAAGATGTCGCAACGGTAATACTTTTGTACTTAACTAGTATTAACTAAAAATCATATCTCATGAAGAACCATTCTATTGCCATAATTACTTTATTTCTATGTATGCTTTCTACGATATCTTATGCCCAAAAAGTACTGTCTGCACAGGAATGGCAAGAAGATTTGAAATTTTTACAAACATCTGTGCATACTGATTATCCGTTTTTATTTAAAAAAGTAACAGCCAAAGCTTTTGATGCTGAAGTTGAAAAATTGCATCAAGAAATTCCATCTTTAGAGCCTCATGAATTACCCGTTGCTCTTGCACGTATAGTCTCCCTTTTTCAATACGGACATACACAAATAACTTTTGGTACTGTAGCGAAAGGTGGTGTACTACCAGTGAATCTTTATCACTTTAATGATGGTGTATATATAGAAGGCACACAAAAAGCATATAAAAAGGTGCTAGGAGCTAAGGTATTGAAGATAGGAGACATTCCTATCGAGAAAGCGTTGAAAATGATACGCCCAGTGGTACCAGTAGAAAACAATAGCTATTTTAAAGCGTATGGCTTACGATTTTTAACTGTTCCTGCGGTGTTACATGCGCAAAAAGTGATTTCAAAGCTGTCTGGTGAAGTAACATTAGCATTAGAAAAAGGTGGCATCATTTTTAACTATGCATTTCCAACGATTGCTTTAAAAGAGCTATCGAGAGATTATAACCTTACAATTCCCAATAAAAACTGGTTAAGTGTACGTGATCAAACTACAACACCATTGTATTTGAAGCACTTAAATGAGCAGTTTTATTATTTTGAATATTTAGCTGCTTCTAAAACGATGTATGTACGTCAAAGTTCTGTTTTTAATCATGATTCAGAAACTCTTAAAGATTTTTATAAGCGCTTATTTGCCTTTATTGATGGCAATACAGTCGATAAATTGGTATACGATGTACGTTTGAATGGAGGTGGTAATAATTATAACAATTTGGGGTTGATAAAAGGATTAATGGCAAGACCCAAAATCAATAAGAAAGGGCATTTCTTTTATATTATTGGGCGCAATACATTTTCGGCTTGTCAGAATTTAACCAATGAAATAGGTAGATATACAGAGGCAATCATCGTTGGCGAGCCTACTGCAGAAAATGTAAATTTCTATGGTGATGCACGTCGGGTGACATTACCTCATAGTAGGATAAATGCGTATTTATCGTTTGCTTGGTGGCAAGATGTGCCACAATGGGAAAATAGAGATGCGACCTTGCCTAATATTGCTATAGATTTGAGTTTTGAAGAGTATAAAACCAATCAAGACCCGGTACTGGAAGCAGCGTTGAACTATATTGATGACGGATTTATCTTAGATCCCATGAAACATCTTACACAGCTATTTATTGCTGGCAACTATGCTCAATTAAAAACCGATGCTACTACCATTAGTAAGAGTCCTAAATATAAGTATTACGAATTCGAAAAAGAATTTACCGACGCAGCATTTCGTATCATAGATGGTGGAAATAAAGAAGGTGGTTATTTTATTCTAGAATTGGTTGCTGAGTTGAATCCAACATCAGCTAGTGCCTTGTACAACTTAGCAAATTTACAAGTAGATTTGAAACAAATAGAAAAAGCCAAAGTAGTATTTGAAAAGGTCATTGAATTAGACCCAAACAGTTCTTTAGCACGCATAGCAACCAAAAGATTAAAAGAACTAAACAAATAGAACACTAAATAGGCGAAGCGACTTGGAAGAGACTGATATGTTTAAAACAAGATATATCAATATGTATAGTTCATTACTTTTTTCCTGATTTTCCCATTTCTTTTTCTTAATTTCCCACAAAGTGCCATTTACATAATCATAATATGCTAATACTAAAACAATAGAATATGAAACGTTTCATTGCAATAGTTGTTTTTATAGGAATGTTGGTTTCCTGTAATTCAACAGACAAAACTAAACTCACAATCGAGGTACCCTCTGAAATTGAAACTTCAATAGACAGTATAGCTGATGCAGTTAATAAACGATTAACGGTTATTGATACTGACGAAGCTTTAATTGCTACTGCATTAATGGCAGCTCCTAAAGAAAGCCGATCGGAATGTACAGTCATTGGATACAATATGGCTGGTGAATTTGTGACCCTAAAAAAGGGAACTAATGAATTTATTTGTCTGGCGGATAATCCTAAGCAGGATGGCTTTAATGCAGCTTGTTACCACAAAGATCTCGAACCATTTATGGCAAGAGGAAGAGCGTTGAAAGCAGAAGGAAAGACAGGACAAGAAATATTTGATATTCGTGAGAAAGAAGTAAAATCGGGTCAACTAGAAATTAAATCTGGATTGGCTTTGCACATCTACTATGGAGCCAACACATTGTATGATCCTGAAACCTCCAAAGTTGGAGGAGCTCTATACAGATATGTGGTTTATATGCCATGGGCTACTGCCGAATCTACCGGTTTACCGAATGCCCCAATAGCAAGAAACCATCCTTGGATCATGAATCCAGGAACCCATAGAGCGCATATTATGATTTCACCAGTAAAAGGAGAAGGAGAGTAAATATAGAGGAAGAAGAAAAATCCTATTACCCTGAAAATACATCTTCTACACTTATATAAAATTAAGATGAAAAAAACAACGTCGATTCTATTATTTCTCTTATCTACATCTTTTATATTCGGCCAGACTCCGGTTCAATCCTATTTTGAATGGACAGATCTCCCTTTTTCCAAAGAAGAACTAAATCAGCGGAGGCAAAACTTATTGTCCACCCTTGTAAAGCAGCAAAAAAGCGGACTTGTTGTGATACCCGCAAATGATGGGTTTACATCTGGTGAAACTTTTCGGCAAGCTGATGATTTCTATTACTTTACTGGATTAGAACTACCCAATGCATTATTGGTGTTAGATTTGGGTGATCAATCTAGTGTAATCTATGCTCCAGAGCGAGATTTGAGGTTTGAAAATGGGTCAAGGGCGAATGATTTTCCCGGTAGGCCTTTTCTAAGTGACAAAACCATAGCCGAGCGTGCGGGGATACCATTGGTTTCTATTGATGATTTCGCTGCACTGATGCATACAAGAGCTTTAAAAAGCAGCACTATTTTTATCAACAATGGAAGACATGGACCCATTAAATTCGCCTCTGATGATTATATAGCGACACATTCTCCTATTCAAGTGCTGTTACAAGCTTTAAAAAGCAAACACTCCGGATTGAAATATGAAAATATCTTTGGGTCGATTGCGAGTATACGAATGATAAAATCCCCGAGTGAAATTAAGATCATGCGTACCTCAGCATCGATTACCGTTGAAGGAATAAAGCATGCCGCCAAAAAAATAAGGGCAGGAGTAGATGAACGATATTTGGAAGGAATATTAGAAGGAAACTATAAAGTAAATGGATCTCATCGATTGGCCTTTGGTTCTATCATTAAGTCTGGACCTAATTCATTGTGGCCCTGGAGAATACTGGCCACGCATTATAACCGTAGAAATAGAGTATTAGAAAATGGAGATTTGGTAATCTTCGATGTTGGTTGTGAATATAAACAGTACGTCAGTGATATTGGAAGGACTTTCCCTGTTTCTGGAAAATTTTCAGCTCGGCAAAAAGAGATTTTAATTATGGAAACTAAGATAGCAGATGAAATAATTAGGTTCTTAAAGCCAGGTATTACCTTCAAAGACATCAAAGCGCTCACCGATAGTATTATACCAAAAGAAGCGAAGAAATATATGCAAGTGGGTTTATTTTTTGGTCATCATCTAGGCCTTTCTACAGGAGACCCTAGTCTCTCTAACGCAACGCTACAGCCAGGTATGATATTCACGGTAGAGCCTTGGTATTATAATCATGATGAAAATATCTCTGTTTTCACAGAAGACATGATCTTGATTACTAAAGGTGGTAGTGAAGTGCTAAGTGCAGGTTTACCAAGAACACCTGAAGCATTGGAGGCAATGGTGAAGAGGGCAGAATGAAAAGGCTCATGGTGCTATTCCGATACGTATTATTGAGATTGATGATACCATAGTAGATTTTTTTTAGCACACCCAAATCTTACAGAAAATCAAAAAAAGTTGTTCCTTTGTACTTATGGAAACCAGTGCGCAGCTCTTGAAGCATATAGAACTTTTAATCGGGAGTATTGGCGTAATACTAAGCCTTTTTTTTTCGGCTTTCCTTATTATTAGTCGCCAACAACAACCAAAAGCGAACATCTTTTTGGCTATTTACCTACTAGCCTTTAGCCTCCGAATTGGCAAGTCGTTATTTTTCAATTATTTTCCTATCGATCCAGTAATCAGAAACATTTTTTTGGGTGTTTTATTGACCATCGGCCCCTCTATCTGGTTTTATACAAACTATCTTTCTAAACCTGAAGCTCATACCAAACGTTCTAAAGTCTTGATTCATTATGTGCCAGCGTTTCTTTATATCATTTTTTGTTGGGCCATACCCAACGATGGTTCTACAATCGCACGATTCTTCTACACTTTTCTTATTTTGCATATGTTGGTGTATACTATGGTTTCTTTGATTTGGTTATTGAGACAGCCAGAAGATGCTGGAATAAACGAATCAATTAAAAAATGGCTGTATTATTTTACAAGTGTAACTTTGTTCATGGTGGTCATTTATTTTATGATCAGTAATAACATCATCCCATATTATCTGGGGACGGCCTTTTTGTTTTCGGCCGTCATTATTTTCTTTGGAATATGGGCACTAAAGAATCCTTTTTTATTTAAAATTAACAAAGAAAAATACTCCAATTCTTCTTTAAGTTATGAGGAGTCTGTTCACCAAGTCGACCAATTGGATCTATTGATGAATGATGAAAAAATATTTCTAGATCCCGACTTGACACTCGCCAAGACAAGTGCCCGATTAGAAGTTTCTACCAAACAATTATCACAGGCGATCAACCAAGTATATAAAATAAACTACTCACAATACATCGCCAACTTTAGGGTTGAAGAGGCAAAAAGATTGTTGCATTTAGCAAAATATGCCAATTATAAGATTTCGGCCATTGCTTATGAAAGTGGTTTTAACAGTATATCATCCTTCAATACGACTTTTAAGAAACTGACTCGAATCACAGCATTTGAATATCGCCAAACCCTTTTGCCTTAAAAAGACTATAAAAGTTTCCTTTTGTGTGCCAGAATCCTGATGTTGTTAGGAAAGTATCAGTATCAGTCCTATTCTTGTATCGATAAATATCCATTGATATGAAAAG
>JAZGFD010000304.1:0-6816 GCA_036479115.1 Saprospiraceae bacterium
AAAAATTTAAAAAAAAACAACATTTACTAAAACATTCTTACTAACTTACACGGTATTGATTAACATCAAATATAAGCATGTCAAAAAACATTAGTGATTTATCATTCAGAAAAGGAATTGTTGACAATCTTTTTGATAGAATGGGCAAAGGTGAAGACTTAGATCAATTAGCTCAAGAATTTCTAATAGGCAAAGCCAATACTTATGGTGCAGCATCTTTTTATGATTTTTTAAAACCAGAAAATAAAAATAAAAAAGTATATATCTGCAATGGTTCTGCATGCGTGTGTGCAGGTACTCAAGAAGCTGTTATGGATTCATTATCTTCTGTTTTTGAACCCGCTGAAATTGGACACATGACTTGTTTAGGTAGGTGTCATGAAAATGGTGCTTTCCACTATGATGGCAAAAACTATTCTGCTAAAAGCAAAAATGACATTGTTGATATCCTTCAAGGAAAAAAAGGTACTCATACGATAGATCAATACAAAGTAGGGGGAACACATTCTTTGTTTTCTGAAATGGAAAACGGAATTTCAGAAATGGAAAAACGGATAAAGCTAATGTTACAAACTAACTCCGAAACATTACTTACTCAAATCAATACTTCTCAAATTAGAGGTAGAGGAGGAGCAGGATTTCCTATGGCATTCAAATTAGAGTCTTGTAAAAATACAGCGTCTGACATCAAATTTATCATTTGTAATGCTGACGAAGGGGATCCTGGGGCATATTCGGATAGATACCTATTAGAAAAACAACCATTTGCAGTACTATATGGGATGATAGTCGCGGGATATATTACTGGTGCTTCATGGGGTGTACTATATATTAGAGCAGAATATCCAGAGGCAGTAGAGTCAATAAAGACAGCTATAGCAATGCTAAGAGAAAACAATCTATTAGGAGCAGATATTAATACCTCTGGTTTCAATTTTGATTTTAAAATAATACAAGCACAAGGCGCATATATATGTGGTGAAGAGACTGCACTAATCAACTCTATAGAAGGACAGCGACCAGAAGTACGTACTCGACCTCCCTACCCTACACAGCAAGGATTGTTTGGCAAGCCTACTATTGTCAATAATGTAGAGACATTGGCAGCTGTATGGCATATTATAGATATGGGTGGATCAGAATACGCTAAACTAGGGGCAGAACGTTCGAAAGGAACAAAATTGGTTTGTTTAGACAGTCATTTTAATAATCCGGGAGTCTATGAGATAATATTTGGGACACCATTATCTACAGTTATAGAAACATATGGAGGAGGATTTAAAACTCCAATTAAAGCTATGCAGATTGGCGGCCCCTTGGGAGGTATAGTACCCATTTCAAAAATTAAAGACTTAAGCTTAGATTTCGAATCTTTTGCTAATGAGGGCTTTTTGATGGGACATGCATCTATTGTATGTATTCCATCTGATTTTCCAATGATTGACTATTTAGAGCACCTTATGGACTTTGCACAATATGAAAGCTGTGGAAAATGCTTTCCGTGTAGATTAGGAACAAAACGAGCTCACGAATTATTAGTAAAGGCAAAAGATGGCAGTTATAAAATAAACAGCGCATTATTTGATGATTTATTAACGACATTACAACAAGGATCATTATGTGCCCACGGTGGTGGTATCCCATTACCAGTGAGAAATGTATTACAATATTTTGGAGAAGAACTAAAAGCATACTTTGAAGACTAATAAGATGATAGCATATATTAACAATCAATCACATCAATACAAAAAAGGAGAAACTATCCTCAATTTTGTAAAGAGAATAGAAGGTGAAAAAATAATTCCTACACTCTGTGATGCACCCAATCTTGAAGCATTTGGATCATGTAGAGTCTGTAGCGTGGATGTTGCACTTCAAAAAGATGGAAAAACAAAAGTGATGGCATCATGTCACACTCCTGTTTCAGAAGGAATTTACATCTATCCTAGTACTGAAAACATACAAAAACTCAGAAAAAACATAATCGAACTAGTATTGACAGACCACCCTTTGGATTGTCTGACTTGTGAAGTTAATGGCAATTGTGAATTGCAAGATGTAGCAGCGGAAGTAGGTATAAGAGATGTTAGATACCCATCAGATGGAGCTAACCACTTGGATCGGTCAAAGGATCTTAGCCATCCATATATGACATCTGACTTATCAAAATGTATAAATTGCTATCGTTGTGTAAGAGCTTGTGATGAAGTACAAGGACAATTTGTATTATCCATGGCAGGAAGAGGATTTGATGCACATATTGTAAAAGGAAACCAACAAAGTTTTTTTGAATCAGATTGTGTAAGTTGTGGTGCTTGCGCTCAGGCATGTCCTACTAGTGCTATCTCTGATGTATTTGAATCAAAATCAATTAAAGCCGAAGAAAAAACGAGAACAATCTGCACTTATTGTGGTGTTGGATGCAACCTTGAAGTATCTACAAAAAATGGGGAAATATTATCAATCCAAGCCCCTTATGATGCAGAAGTAAATATTGGACACACTTGCCTTAAAGGACGTTATGCATTTAAGTTTTATGATCATCCTGAACGTATCCAAGCTCCAATGATAAAACGAAATGGAAATTTTGAAGAAGTATCTTGGCAAGAAGTCTATCAGTATATTGCTACAAAATTGAATTCTTATAAAACAGAATTTGGATCTGACTCAATTGCAGGTATATCATCATCGAGATGTACAAATGAAGAAAACTATCTGATGCAGAAATTTTTTAGAGCGGTAATAGGCACTAATAACATTGATGGTTGTGCAAGAGTATGCCATTCTCCAACGGCATTGGGAATGCAAAGAACATTTGGTACGGGAGCAGCAACAAACTCTGTGGATGATCTCAATCATACTAATTGTATTATGATAATCGGTGCCAACCCTACCGCAGCTCATCCTGTTACGGGAGCTAAGTTAAAACAATTTGCAATGAAAACTGGGAATGTTTCTATAGTAATAGATCCCAGAAAGACTGAAATGGCAAAATATGCTACCTACCATCTAGCATTGAGACCAGGTACAAATGTCGCTGTACTCAATATGATGATGTACTACATCGTCAAAGAAGGATTGGTCGATGAGGTATTTATTAAAAATAGAACTGAAGGATATGAAGACTTTTTAGATGGCTTGATGAATATCGACATTGACAAACTAGAACAAATATCTGGCGTTGATAAAGACTGGGTAAGAGAAGCAGCTATAGCTTATGCAACTGCACCAAATGCTATGAGTTTTCATGGATTAGGTGTTACTGAGCATTCTCAAGGAACGTTTACAGTCATACAGATTGCAGACCTTGCTATGATGACTGGCAACATCGGTAGAAAAGGTGTAGGAGTAAATCCATTAAGAGGACAAAACAATGTACAAGGTGCAGCAGACATGGGTGTCCAGCCACATCAAGGAGCTGGTTATCTGGACATCACAAACGATGATGTCAATAAAAAATATAATGAATTCTATGGTACTACTGTCCCTCAAAACATAGGCCTTAAAATTCCTGAAATGTTTGATGCTGCACTCAATGGAAAACTTAAAGCCATATGGGTAATAGGAGAAGATGTAGTACAAACTGACCCAAATACTCAAAAGGTAATTAAAGCATTAAACAAAACTGAATTAGTAATAGTGCAGGAATTATTTATTACTGAGACTGCAAAATATGCAGATATATTACTCCCTGGCGCTTCGTTTTTAGAAAAATCAGGAACATTTACAAATGGAGAAAGAAGAGTACAAAGAGTCAACAAAGTAGTAGAACCAATAGGAAATAGTAAGGCAGATGGTCAAATAATAGTTGACATTATGAATCATATGGGCTATCCTCAAGCAGAATATACGGCAGAAGGCATATTGGACGAAATAGCACAAATAGTGCCCTTTTTTGAAGGTATTAAATGGTCAAATCTGGGTATAAATGGAAAACAATGGCCAGTATCAAAAGATGGCAATGACACTCAAATACTACATACCGAAAGTTTTAAAAGAGGAAAAGGAAAGTTTGGTTTTAATAACTTTAAAGAATCCAATGAAATCATTTCGAATGGCAAACAGTATCCATATATACTTACAACTAACAGAGATCTTGAGCACTACAATTGTGGTGCTATGACTCGGCGTACTGGTAATGTAAAAATCCATACAGAAGATGTACTGTGGATACATCCTGTTGATGCAGAAAAACACTTTATCAATGATGGTGACATGGTTTGCTTAGAATCGCCTAGAGGAAAAGTAGATATCAAAGCTTGGGTTACAAATGAAATTAAGCAAGGAGTGTTGAGTACTACCTTTCACTTTCCCGAAATAATGGTCAATAATATTACTTCTGACGAGCACTGTAGTGAGGCTATGTGTCCAGAATATAAGGTAGTAGCTGTGAAAATCAGGAAGAGCAAAGGTATGTTGGCAAATGTGTGATGATTTTTATTTTAGCATCTACACTGTCCTCTAATTCCCCGAAGGGAGAAACCCTATACTCGCTCTAACATTGATGTCCCCTTCAGCGGATGGGAGTAAGGAGTAAAATTCGATATCAATCGAATTTGGGAGTTTTGTTTTATCTCAAATATAATCATTTCTCAATCATTTTATACGTACTAATTCTCCCTTTTCTTCTCTTTTATTACTGTCTACTTTAGCTGGCGGGTATTAGACTTTTCTTACATTGGCTTTAGCCACATTATTATTTGGCAGGCATCCAGTCTATGAACAATGTGGCTAAAGCTTGATTTGTTGATTTTTTATATTTTCCGTTGGTTGAAACCAACGGAAATAAAAACTGCAATTATATTATTATTTACTATCCGTTGGTTGGTACCAATAGCAATAAACAGCTATTATATTATCAGTTACTACCACTCCCTTCTCTCTCTTTTATTACCGTCCGCTTTAGATGACGGACACAAGACTTTTCTTACAATGGCTTTAGCCACATTATTATTTGGCAGGCATCCAGTCTATGAACAATGTGGCTAAAGCCTGATTTGTTGCTTTTTTTATTATCCGTTGGTTGAAACCAATGGCAATAACTGCAACTATATTATAACTTACTATCCATTGATTGAAACCAACGGCAATAAACTGCTATTATATTATCAATTATTGCTGCTTCCTTTTCTCTTTTATTACCGTCCGCTTTAGCTATTACCGTCTGCTTTAGCTGACGGACTTAAGACTTTTCTTACATTGGCTTTAGCCACATTATTATTTGGCAGGCATCCAGTCTATGAACAATGTGGCTAAAGCCTGATTTGTTGATTTTTTATATTTTCCGTTGGTTGAAACCAACGGAAATAAAAACTGCAATTATATTGTCAATTACTATCTGTTGATTGATCCAATGGCAATAAAATAGTAATTATATTATCATTTACTACTGCTTCCTTTCTCCTCTTTTATTTTCAAAAAATCATTAAAAACAAACTAATTATTTAATATCAATAACTAACTTGCTGCTTTATAAATACAACTATGGAGTACATTATTATTCAGAAAATTGCAAGTCAATTATCGGTCTTAGAATCGTCGGTAAGGAATGTTATTCATTTATTTGATGAAGGTGCAACTATACCTTTTATTGCTCGATATAGAAAGGAAAAAACGGGATCCCTTGACGAAATTCAAATAGCAGAAATACATAAAGCACAAAAATATTATAAAGATTTAGCGATTAGAAAAGCTTATATAATTGGAGTAATTGAAGAACAAGAAAAACTAACCCCAAAATTAAAAAATAGAATTGAATCCACTTGGAATGCTGTAGAATTAGAGGATATCTATTTGCCCTATAAACGAAAAAGAAAAACAAAAGCTGGGATTGCCCGATCTCAAGGGCTAGAGCCATTGGCAGAAATGATAAGATCGCAAAAGCATCATAATATCAAAGCTCAAGCAAACAAATTCACTAACAGAGATGTCCCGACCATAGATGAGGCAATACAAGGTGCTAAACACATCATATCAGAATGGATAAGTGAAAACGAGGGAGTGAGAGAAAAAATAAGAACTCGGCTTAGAAAACATGGTATAATTACTTCAAAAGTTGTAAAAAAGAAAAAAGAAGAAGCTATAAAGTATAAAGACTATTTTGACTTTGATGAAAAATTAGAAAAATGTCCTTCCCATAGATTTTTAGCAATCGAAAGAGGACAAAAAGAAGGGTTTTTAAGAGCCAATATAGATGGTGATCATGATAACAATATATTCTATATAGAACGCCGGTTTGTTTCGAGTAGTTTGCCATGTGCTAATTTATACAAAGAAGCTATCGAAGACAGTTATACACGATTAATCTTTCCAAGTATATCCTCTCAAATAAAAAAAGAATACAAAGAAAAAGCGGACAAAATAGCTATAGAAGTATTTACAAATAACCTAAGTCAACTATTATTAGCGCCACCCTTAGGCCAAAAAGCAATATTAGCACTAGACCCAGGATTTAAAACAGGGTGTAAGACTATTGCTATCAATAAGACTGGAAAATTACTAACGAATACAACGATATATCCAAATCCTCCCCAAAACGAATTTGAACAATCAAAAACAAAAGTAATTGATATTGTTAAAAAATATAATATTGAAGCAATAGCAATCGGCAATGGGACAGCAGGTAGAGAAACAGAATCATTTATAAAGTCGCTAAATTTAGGCTTAGGCATCTATATGGTCAATGAAGATGGAGCATCAATATACTCGGCTTCGGAAATAGCCAGAAATGAATTTCCAGACCACGACATTACTGTGAGAGGGGCAGTCTCTATAGGTAGAAGACTGATGGATCCATTAGGAGAATTGGTTAAGCTG
>JAZGFD010000305.1:0-2391 GCA_036479115.1 Saprospiraceae bacterium
TTCATTTCTACCATGAACGTTGATTCTCCACTAGAAATATTATCAGATGCCCCTACTCGTGTAAATATTTTATCGACCAATCCTATTACAGCCGTTTCTGCTGGTACATACGATCCCATTTGTGCCATAAGGCAAATCAAAGCCGTCTGTCTTAAGATGGCAGATTTACCCGACATGTTGGGCCCAGTAATCATAATTATCTGTTGGGTATCATTGTCTAGATACAAGTCATTGGGTATATAGTCTTCTTCAAGTTTTAAATGTTGTTCTATTACAGGATGTCTTCCTTGAGCAATTTTGATTTCATAGCCATCATTGATCACCGGTGCCGTGTATTTGGTTCTCAAAGCTACTTTAGCCAATGAGGCTAGGGTATCTAGTTCTGATAATTTTTCTGCTGTGTTTTTTACATCATTAATGTGTGGGATAAGATCAGATAACAGTGTTTCATATAGCGTTGTTTCTAATGCTAATATCTTCTCTTCGGCTCCCAGTATTTTAGATTCTAGAATTTTAAGCTCTTCTGAAATATATCTTTCTGCATTGGTTAAGGTCTGTTTTCTGATCCACGATTCCGGGATGAGGTCGTGGTCACGATATTTATTAGTAACTTCAAAATAGTAGCCGAAAACATTGTTAAAACCTATTTTTAAATTTTGAATGCCAGTACTTTGAGTCTCTTTGAGCAATACATTTTGGAGGATGTCTTTGCTGTTTTTTATTAAGCTCCTAAGCTCATCAAGTTCAGCATTATATCCCGTTTTTATCACCTTGCCTTTATTTACTGAGAAAGGAGGATCATCTTCTATTCTATCATTTAGAAAACCAACAATTAATTCTAAGTGATCAAATTTTTCAAATACAGACTTTTTAGTATTTGAAAGTACTTTGTTGATTTCAGGAAGTAGGAGTATGCTCTTTTTTAATTGAAACAATTCTTTAGGATTGCACTTACTCATGGCCACTTTACCCACTAGTCGTTCCATATCACCTATTTGCGAAAGCAGGCCATCTATTTCTTCTATCACTTGGGGTTGGCAGAATAAAGAAGTCACCATATCTTGACGTCTCTGAATAGCTTGCAGATGGGTAAGTGGCAGTAAAATCCATTTCCTCAAAAGTCTGGCTCCCATCGGGGTTTTGGTATAATCGAGTACTTGCAATAGTGATACTCCACTAGGATGGAGGCTATTGACAAGTTCTAAATTTCGCATCGAAAACTGATCCAACCATACATAATCATCATTCTGTATCCTGCTAATTTTATTAATATGTTCAAGTGATGTGTTCTCTGTAAGTTGGAGGTAGTATATAATAGAACCTGCTGCAATTTGACCTGTTTTTAGGTTGTCAATACCAAAGCCTTTCAGGCTGTTTGACTTAAAATGGCCAATCAATTTTTCGTGACAAAAATCGTAGCCATATATCCATTCGTCAAGGCCATAGAGGTAAAAATCTTCACTAAGATGCTCTAATTTAGATTTGTCTGTTTTAGAATATATGACTTCAGATGGATCAAAACTGTAAAGAATTTTGTCAATTTGTTCTGTATTCCCTTCTGCACACAGAAATTCTCCTGTGCTCAAATCTAAAAGTGCAACCGATGATGTATTTTTAGTATTTCCATAGCATACTGATGCCAAATAATTATTTGATTTATGGTCGAGCATTGAGTCACTTGTACCTAGGCCAGGGGTGATAATATCCGTTATTCCTCTTTTTAATATTTTCTTTTCCTTACTTGGCTTTTCCAGTTGCTCACAGATTGCTACTCTCAGCCCTGCTTTGACTAATTTTGGAAGGTAAACATCTAGAGAATGATAAGGAAAGCCTGCTAATTCGATATTCGCACCACCATTATTCCTAGCGGTGAGCACTATGCCGAGAATACCAGAAGCTTTTACAGCATCTTCACCGAATGTCTCATAAAAATCTCCTACTCGGAAAAGAAGAATGGCATCAGGATGTTTCGATTTTAATTCGAAATACTGCTGCATGAGTGGTGTAACCTTGCCTTTTGTTTTAGCCAAATTTATTCAGATTAGAATTGACATAAATGTAAGAAGATGTTACAATTAATAAGAATCTTCTTCAATTTCTTATTTTCAAACCTCAATGTTGATTATACAATATATATTCTAATTAATGGCTGAACGAAAATTATCATTTTTTACAAAATGAATTGTTTTTGATGGGATTTTCATTTTTTCAAATTTTGTGATGCCTGAATATTGGGTCTACTCTGGAAACTAACATTTTTCACAAAAAAGAATTGTTTTGGATGAAATTTGCATTTTTGGAGATTCGGTGATGCCTGAGTATCAGTGAATTGAGAAAAATGTAAAGTTCGACAAAAGCAACTTTTTTGATTTTGTGAGTTTTCGGAGTGGA
>JAZGFD010000306.1:0-4800 GCA_036479115.1 Saprospiraceae bacterium
CTCATCCAAAACAACTCATTTTGTGAAAAATGTCTGTTTCCGGAGTGGACTCATACTTTGAAGTTTCCGCTATGAAAGAGGGTCTTAATTTCTATCATGACAAGTTAGAATTTGAATGCACTTTTGAACGAAAAAATTCTCTGACAAATGCCGTTTTAAGTCGCGATTGTAAATTACAAACATAGGAGTGACTAGCTACTATTGCTTCTGTATCAAGTTCATGTTCGTTAGAACTGATTTTTGTAGTCTCGCTTCCTTCAGTTTAACCTTTATGAATCAAAAGAGAAGTACAAAATTATTCTTCCTCATCATCATCAAGTTTATCTACTAAATTTAGAATCCATTGTATCACCTTTGGGCTGAGGTATTTTGCTATCCCAGCTTTTCTTTGGGCTGATTTTAGAATATTGATATTTTTATAACCTATACTTCTTTCTTCAGCTAGATCAATATAATCTTGCCATTCATCAGCTGTATACATATTAAACTGACCTCTTAAAATGTCGAGATCAGTGGGGTCATTAATGTCATATTGTGGCATAAGGAGAACAAATTATTTGTGATTTCAAACTTCGAGCAAATATGAATTCTTTATTTAATAAAAGACCTATTTAATTCGTAACAAATAGCAGAAATATTAGCCTACTTCTTTCCTTAATACCTCCAAAGGCGACTTATTAAGCACCTCTCTGCTATTTAACATTCCAATGAAAATGGTAAGAGAGGTAACAATAACAAACATTAATATGATAGGTGACCAGAGAATACTGTAGTCTATTTCAAACATATATTTGGCCAGGAGGAAGCTCGCAATTAGGGCCAAAGCAATTCCCGTAAGGGAAGAAAGGCTACCAAGAAGCGCATATTCAACTACATTAATTGTGAATATTTGCTTTCGTGATGCTCCTAATGTGCGAAGTAATACACTCTCTTTTACCCTTTGAAACTTGCTAAGGATCAATGAGCTTAGTAAAACTAAAAATCCAGTCAAGATGCTGAATCCAGCCATAAATTTGATAATGTAACTCACTTTATTGAGGATGTCATTGAGGGCCGCCAAGATGCTCCCGAGGTCAATCACAGAGATATTAGGAAATGTTTTTACAACTTCACTACGATAGGATGCTGTGGCATGTACATCAGGGGACTTAGTGACCAATACTTCAAATTGAGGTGCTTTTTCTAATACTCCATTGGGAAATAATACAAAGAAACGCGTAGACATTGAATTAAATTCTATTTCTCTTATACTGCCTACGTAAGTCTTGATTCTTGCTCCCTGAACATTCCATATTAATTCGTCACCCAATTCTACATCCAGAGCCTCTTTATACATCTGGGCCAGTGAAATAAAAACAGAATCTCCTTTTTCTACATTTCCAATAAAACTACCTTCTACTAATTTTTCGGACTCTGTAAGTGTGTCTCTATAGCTCACTCTTGCTTCTCTATTAATGGCCCATCTGCTGGCTGTTCTGGCAGTATCCGTAAGCCAGTCTGCCTTGCTTCTTCCTTTCCACCCTTCTAGTCTCATCGTCACTATTGGCACTTGTGCAATGACAGGAAGGCTATGAGATTCTGTAATTTCAGCGAGCTGGGCGCTTTGTTCCTTTTCTATACCATAAAGTATCATATTGGGTTGATTACCAGCATCCATACTTGCTACATTCTTAAGCAGCAAGCCCTGAATAATAAATAAAGTAGCAAGTACCACTGTGCCCAAACCAATGGAGGTCAAAAGTGTTTTCGTTTGATTATTGGGCCGATAAAGGTTTGATAATCCTTGGCGGAAAATAAAAGACCAGTGCCTCGGTAAAAACTTTTTTACTGCCCACATGACAAAGGAAGCGACGCCATAAAGAATACCAAATGCCGCAAGAAGGCCAATGGTAAAAACAGTAGAATCTTTGATATTCCCAGTCAACGAATAAAGGAAGCCAAATATACTAATGACTATTCCGCCATAAGCGGCCCATTTTAGAAAATCTCTTTTATTTACACCGTCTTCAAAAGAAGCTCTGAGTGTTCTGAGTGGACTCACATTTCTAATGGATAATAACGGAATCAAAGCAAAAAGAATGGATACAATGAGACCTATGCCTAACCCTTGAGAAATGGCTCTCCAGGATATATCCATCACCACTTCATAAGGTAAAAAATCTTTGAGCACCACAGGAAGGTACACCTGAATGGCACTGCCCAATGCAGCTCCTATTACAACCCCTATACATCCCAATACGACAATCTGAATAAAGTAAATTAAGAAGGCATGATTACCTTTCATTCCGAGACAACGAAACACAGCAATACTCGGCATTTTCTCTCTTACATATATCATAACACTGCTGGCTACTCCTATACATCCCAGCAATAAAGCTACCAAAGCCACCAAATTCAAAAACGAATTGAGATTGGCAAAAGCCTCATTGAGGTTCTCTCTTTGATCCGTCATTGTAGTAATTCTGAAAGACTCATTTCTGAATCTTTCGTTTCTTTTCTTTTTCCATGTATCCGTATCAAAATCCTCTGCTACCTTGTAATAATATCCATAATCCACCATGCTTCCAGGCTGAACGAGTTCTGTCTCATCTAGATATTTTTTGGCAATATATATTGTCGGCGCAAATGAAGCCCCAGCTCCCAAGCTACCAAATACATTTTTTAAAGTGCCTCCTATTAAAAAAGTGGCTTGGCCTAATTTGATGCTGTCTCCTACACTAAGTTCGTACTGTAACATCATGGATTCTTCTACCAGTGCGGTCTTACTGGTTTTGAATTGTGTACCTGCCTCATCAGGTACGGTCGATAATTTTCCATAATAAGGAAAGCCTCCTTCCAGAGCTTTTAGCCTTACGAATTGAGTTTCCTCCGACTTGGGAATAAATGACATTGAAAACAATTCCACTTCTGAGGATTTTTCGCCTACAAGAGAATCCATCATACCCTGCAGCGATTCTACTACTGGCCTATTGCCTGAGATGACCACATCCGCTCCCAGTAAGGATTTGGACTGTTCATTAACATCTTTTACTAGGTTGTGATTAAAGGAGTTAATAGCTACAAGAGCCGCAATACCGCATATAATAGAAGACATGAACAGGGCCAGTTTGCCTCTATTCTTGCGGCTATCCCTGAGTGCAGTTTTGAAGATAAATGAAACTTTCATGGCATATATATTGACGGTATTATAATCGAGAGTCTTCTATGATTTTACCTCCTCGCAGCCTGATTATTCTATCTGTTTTGGCTGCCAGCTCGCTATCATGGGTTACTATGACCAGAGTAGTGCCTTCTTGTTCGTTGAGTTCAAAGAGAAGATTTTCTACTTTTCCTCCTGTGTCATCATCCAAGTTGCCAGTGGGCTCATCAGCAAATAATATTTCAGGAGCATTACTGAAAGCTCTAGCTATTGATACCCGCTGCTGTTCGCCACCTGAGAGCTGAGAAGGGTAATGCCCCATTCTATCTCCTAGCCCTACTCTTGATAGTAGTGATTCCGCCCTTTCTGTAATATTTGATTCCCCTTGGAGTTCCAGAGGTATCATTACATTTTCTAAGGCAGTAAGAGTGGGGATAAGTTGAAAATTTTGAAAAATAAAACCAACACTTTTATTTCTTACGGCAGCCTTTTCATCTTCACTGAGGTTTTTCAAATCTGCTCCTGCCAGAAAAACCTGACCTGTTGTAGCCTTATCTAATCCAGCACAAAGGCCAAGTAAAGTGGTTTTTCCGCTACCAGAAGGGCCTACGATGGATATTTTTTCACCTTTTTTAAGACTGAAATTAATTTCTGATAATACTGTGAGGTCTTTAGACCCACTTTTATATACTTTTGATAAATTACTAACTTCTAATATTTCTTGCATCGTCTGTAAAATAGCCTTTGCCTTATGGCTGTTAAATAATAAATTTTAACACATTATCTGTAACAACTCAGGTAGTATCAATTTTGGATAAAAAAGCTCTATTAGTAATTTTTTGTCTCAAAAGAACACCACCTGAATAGTTACCATTATCTTAACCAAAATAATATGCGAAAATATCAATACTGTATCATACTTACATTTGGGATAATATATTCTTGCAACAATAAACCGAATAATGCGGAACATGTTGTTGAGATTACTACTAAAGTACCCATTTCATCGACTGAAGTGAAGAAAAAACAAGTTCAGAAAACTATACTATTTTTTGGTGACAGCCTTACGGCAGGTTATGGTTTGGATGAAGAGGACTCATTTCCATCATTGGTACAGCAGAGATTGGACTCTTTGGGTCACAACTATACATCAGTGAATGGTGGCCTTAGCGGCGAAACAACTGCAGGTGGTAGAGGAAGAATCGATTGGGTATTAGAACAGCCCGTTGACATTTTTGTATTAGAGCTTGGCGCAAATGACATGTTGAGAGGACTCGACATTACTGCCACTAGAAATAATCTAAAAGATATACTTGACAGCGTAAAAAGTAAATATCCCTCAGCCAAAATGGTCATTGCTGGAATGCTCGCTCCACCTAATATGGGTGCTGATTATGCCACAGAGTTTCAATCCATATTCAAAGATTTGGCTGCTGAATATAATGCTGGATTGATTCCGTTTTTACTAGCAGGGTTGGAGACCAGACCTGATTTGATTTTGGCTGATGGAAAACATCCCAATGCAAATGGGCAAAAAATAGTATTAGAAAATGTGTGGAAGGTTCTTGAGGCACATTTATAGACACCTAATTTTGCGGACTGTGGATGATTTGCAACGCTTCAAACTCAAGTCTATTCAAGAAACTAACATTTTATATAAA
>JAZGFD010000307.1:0-24854 GCA_036479115.1 Saprospiraceae bacterium
AGGGAAAAAATTAGAAACCGTCAAAGCTATTGTTACTATAGGTGCTCCTTCTTATCCAGATCATGTAAGTCATCTTTTGGCAGATAAAAGAGAAGAAATAGAGAAAAATGGATGTGCTATGGTGGACATCGGCGGCAGGAAATTTACTATTAAAAAACAATTTCTTGATGATCTGGAGGCTCAAGAGCATATCCCGGTTATTAAAAACTTAGGAAAATCACTTTTAGTAATGCATTCTCCCCAAGATAAGATAGTGAGTATTGATAATGCATCGAACATTTACAAATTGGCCAAACATCCAAAAAGTTATGTCACTCTTGATGGGGCTGATCATATGCTGACTAATAAAGAAGACGCCTTCTATGCAGGCAATGTAATTGCCTCATGGGTGAAGCGATATATAAAATTTCCTAAAATAGGAAAACTAGATACTGACAAACAAGTAGTTGTACGCTTAGAAGGGGATGATTTTACTACAGAAATTCAAGCTGATCAACATTCTCTCATAGCTGATGAGCCGGTTTCATTTGGAGGGAATGATTTTGGCCCGTCACCTTATGAACTTCTAAATGCCAGCCTCGGAGCCTGTACTGCTATGACCCTAAAAATGTATGCAAGGCAAAAAAAATGGCCTTTAGATGATGTGTTGGTACACCTAAGCTATAGTAAAACGAATAAGTACGCGGAGCACAAATCGGCACCAGAAAATAACAACAGTAGAATAGATAGATTTGAAAGAGAATTAGAGCTTATAGGTGATCTCACTGACACACAAAAAAGAAGACTATTAGAGATAGCCAATAAATGTCCTGTACACCGAACAATAGCATCACCTTCAGAATTTGCAACTAAACTCAAAGAAGATGAAGAATGGGTAGTATATCGCTATGGAGAATAATGTAACTACTGAGTCTACTCTGGAAACGAACATTTGTCATAAAAAGAAACTTTTTTGATTTTGGCAACTTTCGGAGTGGACTGAACTACTCATATAGAGTAAATTATAGCGAGCAAAATCCATTTTTTTTATATGGTCGTTTATTTTTATAACAATGACTCTGCTTTGCCTCAAATGATGATTTTTATCTGGCAAAAAAAATAATAAATTTTTACCTGCCTGTTTGACAGAAAGGTCTCAAAAGCGCCCACCTGAGTTATAAGGTTTGAATTTTCAAGGTTATTCAGAACCAAGATAATATGATACTTATTCTTATGATTGTTAACAATCTTCACACTAGGTGTTAAATACCTTACATTTGGCGCGATTTTCAATTTTTAAAATAAACGTAGCTACCCAGTTAATATCAATTTTTAGATAAAAACTCACTGATTAGTTACATATATAAAATATTAATCATGAATATGAGATACTCATTTTTATCATTACTAGTAGTCCTGATTCCGAGTTTAACCATTTTTGCTCAGGATTTAGAATTTCCAGACTTAGACAAGAGCCCCATGGATGCTGCCCATTACCCTAGGAGTTCGGCATTTGCAAATTATCTAGACGATGATGACCCTGACAGAACACAAAAGATCAAAGTGCTTTATTGTCGTCCTTATAAAAAAGGAAGAAAAGTTTTTGGTGAATTAGAAAAATTTGGGATAGACTGGAGACTGGGAGCTAATGAAGCTACCGAAGTAACTTTTTACACACCAGTGGAAATAGATGGAACTGTAATTACAGCGGGTACTTACACTATGTTTGCAGAATTACACCCTTCATACTGGATTATTAAAATTTCAAAAGAACGCTTTATTGCTGGTGTGGAGAATAGAGATAAGACTAAGGATATAGTAGCCGTAAGAGTAAATGTGGCTAAAACTAAAAAAGAAAGAGAAGAATTTACCATCGGATTTCAAAAAGTGGATGAAGGAAATGTAAATATGCTATTTGAGTGGGACAATACTCGAGCCGCTTTACCTATTAACCTTAATGCGCCCTCTCTGTCAGGAAGTGATGCAAGCCCTATGGACTTAGCACAATATCCTAGAAGTTCTAGATTTAGAAATTATGCAAAACCAGAAGAATTAGATAAGACTTTGCCCAAAGTACGTATAGTATATAGTAGGCCACAAATGAAAGGACGTAAAATATTTGGGGAATTGCTGAAATTTGGAGAAATGTGGAGAGTAGGTGCCAATCAGACCACAGAACTGACATTCTTTCAAAAAGTCAAAATTGGTGATACTGAAATCAGACCTGGTAGATACGGATTATTTGCTACAGTAAATGAAGACAATTGGGAATTTGTAGTACATAGAAATGTACAATCATGGGGCCCAGCTAATCATGATGAAAAAGATAATATAGTAACTGTAAAAGTAAAAACGAAAAAAACACCTTCTACTTTAGAAGCCTTATCTATGACATTTGAAGAAAAAGATGATCAGACTGTTGACCTCATTGTTGGATGGGAAAATACTATGACCAGACTTCCGATTATGATCATTGAATAAGTTAGCATTTTTATAAAAAATAGAAGGCCTCAAATTCAATGATTTGAGGCTTTTTTATAGAGACTTTTTATGTAAATAGTGCCTGAACGAAAACTCATCAAAATTAGTAATAGTTTCAGAATCACAATGAACACTTGAATAAAATCAATGCCGAAATCAGTTATACCTTTTATGATAATGTATAGTATCTCAACCTTCACCTATGACTCTCGTTAATATTTGCCATTATTAAAAAACACTAAAACCTAGCCCTAGGTATAGGGAGCCTTACTCAAATCCATAATATTTTTACCACCTAATCATAGTAAAAATAACATGAGACATTGGCTCTTTATTCTTCTTATTGCATTTTTAACCCATAATCTTCACTCAGCTACCATCATATGGACAGGCAATACCAGCACCCTCTGGTCAGAAAAAACAAACTGGGATCTGGGACGATCACCTATAGTGGGCGATGATGTCGTCATCGTAGCAGGAAGTAACAATAGTGTAGTAGATAAAGATTTCCAAAACCTCAATTCTGTCATTATCCAATCCAATGGGCATCTTACTGTTGGGGTTGGTAATGAACTCACTGTGAGTGGCAATAGTACTAGGGCCATTCAGATCTTATCAAGTAGCAATCTGGTAGTAAATGGAGGATTAGGCATATTTAATCATACTGGGAATGGAATGCATCTAGCAAGTGGCACATTGACAAATAACGATCAAATTATAATCAGTGGTATCAATGCAGGAAGTGGCGGTACTGGAATAGGATTTTATAACGAGGGTACTGTAAACAATAATGATGACATCGAGATACAGAATACCGATGATCTAGGGTGGGAGAATATTACAACACTACATAATAATGGTATAATAGATATTAAAAACTTAAACAACACTGCCAATGGAATGTACAATGAAGGAACCATCAATAACAATGGGGGTGATAAAATAATCATCAATAATGTGCCTGGTAGCAGAGGCTTAGATAACCAAGGAGCCTTTAATAATATTGGAACTGTGGATATAAAAAATCTTCCAAATGGAGTAGGCTTATTTAATGATGACACCTTTACTAATACTAATGTTGTAAGTGTAACCAATGTCTTAAATTATGGTATTGAAAACACCAGAACATTCAATCATAACAATGGATCGATTACTATTTCCAAGATCCAGAATAATGGTTTAGCAGCTCAAGATATTGCCGGTATAAGAACAACAAACTCATTCATTACAAGTACTACGGCATCTATATCTATTAATACAATTATCAACTTTGGGTTTCAAATAGCTCATGGTATAGAAAACTCTGCAACATTTACCTGCAGTGGGGCTGTTACTATCGACTCTATAGTTGGGTTTACAGCTTATGGGATTCTTAACTCAGGGAACTATAGCCTCAATGACAATAACACAAATATATCAAGAGTGCATGGCACAGTTATGGCTCATGGAATACAAGCTACTGGCAACTTAACCGTACAATCAAATGGTAATCTAGTAATAGGATCTATCATTAATACTAATGGTGGCGGTACATCTTATGGAATTCAAAACTCAGCTACTTTTAGCTGTAGTGGTAACTTAACCATTGACTCTATTTCTGCGCACACACCATATGGCTTATTCAACTCTGGAGTATGTAATATAAATACTACTAATATATCTAGAGTGCAAGGGTTTCTATCAGCATTTGGAATCCAAAATTCAGGTGATTTGACTGTCAATTCAAATGGCACATTATTAATAGATAACACCGTTGTTTCGAGCATTTCAACCTTTGCTAAAGCTTTTGGAATATCAAATACTACCAGTGGGGCTACATTTACCAATATGGGATCAATGAGTATAAAGGATTCAGAACATTTTGGTTTAAGAAATGAAGGGATATTTAACAATTCTGATTCTCTTTTAATCATTGGTTTTGAATCAAAGGGTATTGAAAGTGATTCGATTTTTAACAATCAAATTGGCTCATATATCGCTCTTAACAGTAATGGTTTTTTGGGCACCATAGGCATTGACAACGATCATATATTTAATAATGATGGTAAAATAATAGGCGAAGATTTTACCAAAGGCTATCAAGGTGCATTTTTAACCAATACAAAATCTATGATATTCACTGATGCTCCAATGGTTATAGACAGTCAATTGATAAATAGTGGTGAGGTGCATATCATCAATTCATTATCTGGCATCACCAATAAAAAAACCATTCAAAATCTTGCCAATGGATCAATAGTTATAGACAGTACTACTTTTAATGATGGATTAATAAACGCTGTTGGGTCAACTTTGATCAATCTAGGGAACATAGAGATAAAAAAATGTAGTAACATAAGCATCAATAACCTAGGAAATATTGTGAATTCAGACACCATCATTATTGATTCCATAGCTCATAGGGATGCATTATTTAATGGTGTAGGTTCATCATTTAGCAATGAGGTGAATGCAATGCTTTTCATTCATAACAATACATCAAGTATAGGACAAGCTATAGACAATATGGCCTCATTTAACAATGCTGGATTTATCGATATTTTTAAAGCTAATTCATTCACTATTCTTAATACTGGTACTTGGATTAACAGCGGAATACTTAAAGTAGATAGCCTGGACACCAGCCCTAGCACCCTTCGGCCTGCATTATCAAATAGTTTTTCAGGTTCTTTTAACAATTCTGGCACATTAGATATTAATACAGGCTATATTAATAATTCGGGGGCACCATTGACTAATAGTGGTTTAATTACAATTAATAGTCATTTTGGGGTGGCCATTGACAATAATGATTCAATATTTAACACAAGTACCGGAATTATAAATATAGGTGATCAAATACAAGCAAATCTACAGAATAAGGGTACCATTAATCTCACTGCTTCTGGTTTTTTTATAAATGAAAACATCATCACCATTGGTGTTGTGGAAGGTACAGCTGTGAATAACGGCGGAACATTTTTAAACCAAAAAAGTCTCGATATTTTAAAAGCCCGGATTGGGATAAAAAATGACAACTTTCTTACCAATGAAATTGGAGCCAGAATTAAGGTGGACACATTGAGCAAATTTGGCAACAATGTAGAATCATGGTTATTGGATTTATTGGGAGGTTCAGCTCCTTTCACCAATAGGGGATTACTCCAAGCTGATAGTTGTAATCATGGCGGCCTAAAAATCAACACCACCTTTGAAAATTTTGGCAATATCATCCTCAGTAACCTGCCAGGACGTGCCATCCACGCTACTGATAGTCTTTTTAATAGACCGACAGGCACGATTACTATAAACAACATTTCATCCATATTCAATCAAGGATTATTTACTTCTGAATACTTGAAAAATGAAGGTTCAATAACGTTTAATGAGTGCCTGGCCACAGCTATAATAAACAGTGGCACAATAGATAACCATGGCAGCATGTCTTTTGATAGCGTACACAGGACTAGCATATTCAGTTCTGGTATTTTTAATAACAAATCCACGGCTTTGATTACCATAACCAATAATGTAAACAATGGGTCGGTATCTCTTTTTAACAGTGGATCTTTTGTCAATGACAATATAATCAACATTATCAATGTAGCTGGAACTAGTGTAGATTCAAGAGGTTATTTTGAAAATAATAAAACCATCAATATCAGGAATGTAGGAGCAGGCATCACGACTTCTGATACCCTTATAAATAATGCTTTGGCTAAAATAGATATACGTTTTGTCAACACTTCTAATGGAATCCTGAATAAAGATGACGGGGGGGTACCTGCTAATGATGCCAAGACTGTCATAAATCATGGTACTATAAAAATATTAGAGGTAACCGATGATGATGCAATTGATAATATAGGAACATTTGAAAACCATGGGATTATAGATATTGACGATTGCAGAGGTGCTTTTAAAAGTGGGATTTTTAACCAAGGTAAATTTTATAACAAGGCAAATGCATCTATTGATATTTTTGAAACCACCATGGGCATTCATACCAGAGACTTCTTGCGCAATGATGGAGATATCGACATAGAAAGAGCTTCAAGTGAGGGAATATTCAACACTGACTCTTTGATTAATAACAAAGTCATAACTCTAGATAGCATCGGAGGTATTGGTCTGTTTTCTGAGGTGTCAGCTGCGGGCTTGTTAATATTTAATAACAATGCAACAGGGAATATAGATATTAACAATGCAGAAGATGGATTAAACATAAGCGGCCAAATAGCTACCTCGTCAATCGGCAAACTCACCAATAAAGGAAAAATAAATATTACCAATTCAAGGCAAAAAGGTGTAGAGGTGGGTGTATTGGGTATTTTTGATAATATGGATACACTGCTTATTGACAATGCATTTACTGGATTATACAATAACAATCAATTCAACAATCTCTCAGGAGGGTATATAAATGTAAAAAATATACATGGGAATGGGGCATTTGGCTTCAGTATTTATAACAGAAAAGACATGAACAATGCTTCTTGTGCAAAGATTGTTTTCGAAGGAGGCTTAAAAAACCTTAGAAATTTTAATAACCCAGCTCACTTCGATAATAATGGTATCATTTTGCAAAATTCTACAATGGCTAATGAGATCATCGATACCATCAATAATAATGGAATCTATGCCGGTCCTTCAGGAGCAACCGTAGATGTAGGGAAGTTTAAAAATGTGGGCATGTACACGTCGCCTATAATAGGCACATTCAAGTGTAATAACGTTATTGATTTTTACAATGGCCTTGGTACGGGTATTACAGGTACTATGATTACTACTGATTTTGCTGGCAATACATCAGCCGGCAGTATGAATATACCAGCTGGCACCATCAGTTTAAATTCTACCATTGACAATGTGGATACACTATACGCCCACCTTACGCAAGGAGGCTGTAGTGTAGTCATTCCTATTCCATTTGCCACAACAATAACATGTGGGGGCTGCGGAGTGAATACTTTCACCGGCTTAGCTACCAATGGTTGGAACAATCCTTCTAATTGGTCACTTGGCATGATACCCGATAACTGTCATGAGGTCATCATTCCTACTGGCAAAACCTGTGTACTTGGACTAGGAATGTCAGGAGAATGTTCTTTAATTGAGATTGCAATAGGAGCAAGTTTTGAGGTATCAGGGGTATTGGATGTCTTTGGAAATTAGGGTAGAATTAAGAAGGATGGAGTCACGATGAAGGATGAAAAAGAAATAACGTACCGTTTTCAAAGTGATACTTCAATATGCTCAGCACAAGCCTTTTGTCTTTATGCTGCGTTACAATAATTCTGTCTTCGACGACCTCAGGACCAACATTATGTTAAGGCATCACTCCAGTTTTAGCGCATTGCCTAAAATCAAAAACTGTAACTTGAAATTCAGAGCATAATTATTTGCCATTCCTTAAATGAGTTTATCCTAATTATATAAAATTCTAGTATCTTTCTTCAAACATCCTTATATAAAATGTTACCACCTTCCAAAATTTTAATATTATTCATCTCTGTCCTATTGAGTTTATCTGCATTTAGTCAAATATCAACTGGTGCAAATTCTATTTCAGAAGAAGCCTACACATATTTTAAAAAGAGTTTTAATGCTTTAGCTAGAAGCAACGTAGAAAAGGCACAAATTTATGCCGACTCTTCACTTTTATTGTTTGAGTCAATAAATGACAATAAGGGGCCTTATTATTATACCTTTTTGATGGGAGCGAAAGCTCGGGCGACGGGGGATTATGAAGATGCAAAAGACAAATTTGTAGATTTCGAAACTCAGGCATTGATACGTCAAGATACAAGTATGCTGGCATCTGTCAATTTTCAATTAGGTGTAGTAACAGAGGCCTTGGGTGATTTGGACAAATCAGTAAAGTACCAATTTGAATCAATAAAATATTATAAACTACGTAATGATTCAGTAGGGATGTTGCCCAATCTAAACAATCTGGGATCAATACATAGGAAACTCAAACTTTATGATAAAGCCGAAGAATACTACATGACTGCACTCAAACTCAATATAGCCGCAAAATCACTAGGAGGACAAGCTGACAATTATGTAAATCTTGGCAACCTATATGGAGAACAAGACTTATATGACAAGGCTTTTAGCGCGTATCAAAATGGGTTAAGATTAGACTCTATTACTAATTTCAAATGGGGTCTTGGTTATGATTATGAAAATCTGGGAGTGCTTATGACCAAACAAAAGAAATATATTAAAGCAGAAAATTATCTAAATAAAGCTCTGATTATAAGGAAAGAATTAGGTGGAAAATATGAATTGGGCCAAAATCATTTACAATTGGGTCAATTATTTACCCAAATAAATAAATATAGAGCTGCTAAAAACCATTTGAATATTGCGCTTAATTTTGCGTCAGAAAGTGGCGCTAAAGAATCCCAAAAAGACGTGTACAAAGAGCTTTATAGAATGGACAAAAAGATTGGAAATTATAAAGAATCATTGCAACATTTTGAAACTTATAATTCACTTAAAGACTCCATCCTTAACAAATCTACTGCTGATAAAATCTCTACACTCAATGTACAATATGAAACCTCTAAAAAGGAGCAAAAAATAGCTCTTCTCAATGCAGATAAGGTTTTGAGTGAAACCAAGCTCAGCACTGCCAAAAGACAAACTTATGGAATGCTTGGGGTACTCATAACCACCTCAGCCCTGTTGTTTGGTTTATTCTCATTATACAAAAAAACTCAATCTCAAAATACCATTATTTCAAAGTCACTTAAAGAAAAAGAAACCCTCCTACGCGAAATTCATCATCGCGTAAAAAACAATCTACAGTTTATCTCTTCCCTACTAGGATTGCAGACAGAGCACATCTCTGACAAAGCAGCGCTAGGAGCACTAGAAGATGGCCAAAATCGTGTGCATTCTATGGCCCTCATCCATCAAAACCTTTATCAGGAAGACAATCTTACTGGTGTAGATATGAAAGCCTATTTTATAAAGCTAACCAGAGGACTATTTGACTCCTATAATATTAGAAAAGATCAAATTTCTCTCATCCTTGATATAGAAGATGTAAATTTGGATGTAGACAGCGTGATTCCTATTGGCCTGATAGTCAATGAATTAGTGAGTAATTCGCTAAAATATGCATTCCCAAAAGACAAAGAAGGGGCAATAACGGTAGGCCTTAAAGAAGTAAATGATAAATTGTCTCTAATAGTAGAAGACGATGGTATAGGAATGAGCCCAAAAGTAATTGATAATCTTGGTGAATCTTTCGGTTATCGGCTTATTCAAACTTTTAAAGACCAACTCAAAGCTGATATAGTAATAGATGGGAAAAAAGGAACAAAAGTGGAGTTAGAAATCAGAAAATATGATAAAACTTGAGCTTGTAATATCTGTACTTGCCTTTTGGGAGATGGAAGGGAGGAATGATGGAATGATGGAGGGAAAGAATGATGTTATGATCAGATCAATTCAGACAACCACCAGTGATTTCCAAAGGGATCTTTTAGCCCAGCTGATTTAGCACCATAATCCTCATCAAAGGGCTCAAAAACACTCTTCGCTCCCATTTCTATTGCTTTTTGATATGTTTGAGCCGTACTATCCACATATATATAAAATGAGGCATTATCCACAGGCCATTCTTCTCGCGCAGTACTCATCATAATAATGGCATCATCTATGAGTATTTGAGCGTGACGTACTGTACCATCGTCAGATGTCACTACCTCGTTTTCCTGTGCTCCAAATACCGCTTCTGTCCATTTTATAAAACCTCTTGGATTTTCTATTCTGATATATGGAATGACTGTCTGATGTCCTTTTATTTTTTTTGGAGATGACATAGTACTTTGATATTACATTTACAAATCAGGTAAAATTACAGCATTGAGCCTACTCTGGAAACTAACATTTTTCAGAAAAAGAATCTTTTTGGATGAAATTTGCATTTTCAGAGATTCGGTGATGCCTGAGTATCAGCGAGTTGAAAAAAATGTAAAATTCGCCAAAAGGAACTTTTTTGATTTTGTGAGTTTTCGGAGTGGACTCAGCATTATTATTAAATTTAATTCTTTCTTAAAATAGTACTCAACTAATATGGAAATTGTAATTTTAAGTATCAGGTGGAGACCAGAATCCACTTAAAAAAACGGGGCGTAACCGAAAAGCCAAATGAGTAGGAATAATAAATCGTATATATATGAAAAATAAATTAGGTATTCTTGTTATTGTTTTTGCTTTTTCTCTGTGCTTATCATCATGTTATACATATACATATATGGTAGGGGATGGAGCCCAAACAGGAGTGGAAGTCAAAGGTCATAATCAATACTTTATATATGGTCTGGCTCAAGGAAAACAAAGTAATGCGGGGGAAATGGCAGGGGGTGCCGAAAATTACCAAGTAACCATTCAACATACTTTTATTGATGGCTTACTTAATGCTTTAACCTTTGGTCTTTATACACCGACGACAACAATTGTTCAGAAATAATATTGTGAGCATAGGCTGTCATAGACCACATCCTATGCTTTTTTTCTATAACAACTAATGAAAAAAATAACACTTATTTTTGGCTGCCTTTTGATATTTTTACCATTAGTATCCTTATGGAAATATGCTTTTGATTATGTAGTATTGTCACAATATGGTAAAGGTTTTGTATGGGGAAATATATTAATATTTCTAATAGCCTTGTTACTAATTTATATTGGAATCAGGAATCCAAAGGCACCCAGTTAGCTACTTATTCATAGGGTACAGCCATTAATCTATCTATATCTATACCTACATCATTAGGGTCTACTATTGCAAAATGCCTGTCTCCCCAAGGTTCATCACGAATTTCTATTCCTATTTTAACACCTTTGGCTTTCAACGATTTATAAAAGCCATCTACGTTATCTACTTCGATTGTTAGATATACCCCTTTACCATTATAAGGAGATTTAAAAATAGGCTTCTGACTGGGATGATTGGGTTTTAAAAAACTCAACTCCGATTGATGATTAGGAGTATGCATCAAGAGATAAAAATCGTTTTCAAAAGTCACTCCAAAGCCAAGGTATTTTGTATAGAAATATTTAGTCTCAGAATGGTTGTCTGCTATTATTCCAGCATTTAGTTTCATTTTACTCAAGTTTTTATTTTCTGTTTGCCCATAGGACGTTATAGCCAAAAGAGAAATAATAGTGATCAATAATGTTTTCATATTTATTTGTTTCATTCCTCAATAATATGATCGCTTTACAGTATAATATTGTACATATCGGACATATTTTATTGAAATGCTTTAGAAGGAGTTACACTATAAAATTTAGTGAAACTCTTGATGAAATGAGATTGGTCACAAAATCCAACATCAAAGAAGAGTTTATTCTTATTTACTCTCTTTGAAGTTGGATTGGTATTTAAGATATACTGAAAGCGGACTACTTAACTAAAAGATTTTGGGGTTGTACCAATGTAATAATTAAAAAGTCTTCTTAATTGCCTAGACCCCAAACCAATATTTAGATCTTTCTCCGTTTGTAAATAGCCATTCTGCTCAAGTATTAACATAAGTGCATGATAGAATCTGCCATCAATACTTATTTGCTTTCCATCTATTAGAGAAATAAAAAAATCATTCAATTCTTGAATTGATTTTGACAAATTTCCATGGATTTCTTTTGAAATGAACTTATCCAAGTTTGGAAGAATGGATTTCAAAGGTTGATCTTTATCCAATAATGATTTAGCAGATATCCCAAATATTAAGGGAAATACTGATGGATAAAATCGAACACCAAAATAATTAAAATCTTTTCCAAGAGGAAATTCAGTATAACTCCTGCAAAACCCCATTACAAAGCTCTCGTTTGTATTATTTAAATTGAAGAAAATATCTACGCAACCATCAGATACCACCCTATAAACATATGGGGCATCCAAGAATTTATTGGTTTTTATCTGCCAATAACAATGAATGATATTTTTTAGTTTTTTATTGGGTGCGATCCCGTTATAAACGACATCTTTATTTCCCTCCTTAACACTTGGTTGAATCGGTTTAAATAAATTTCTAATAAATTCAATTTTTATCAATATTGTACCCATTTCATTTTGAAGTTGTTTAAAAACATTTTGTGTAACTACTCAGGTGGTGTGCTTTTGAGACCTTTCTGCCAAACAGGCAGGTAAAATATTGCTATTTTATTGCTCGACACAGACTATTTTTGTAATAATAGCAGCGCTATTCCTAACTTTTTTTATGTCTTAGTGAATCTCGATTTTACTGCCACATCTTCTATTTGAGACATAAATTGCCGAAGTATAGTAATAAAAGAGCTTTTTTAATCCAAAATTGGCTCCACCGGAGTAGTTACTAAAGTAGCATATATCTCAATCTGCTTTTTTAGAATCACTTTTAGGCAATGATCCCATGTTGATTGACAATTATTTATGTAACCATACTACAATTAATAATGTCCATTATAAACAACCTTTTCTATGCTTTTTCCTTTCTATAAATAATATACCTTTGTGTTGTAAATTAGAATCATTATACCGATGAAAAAATTACATATTGCAGCTAGTATTACTGTACTTATTGCCATAGCACTTTTGGTAATGTCGTCAAAGGATATCAGTTCATACGCCACATTTGAAATAGCTGAAAAATCTCAACAAAGAGTGAAAATTGTAGGCCATTTAGATCACACTGCAGAAATGAAGTATGATCCTGAAAATGCTCCCAACTATTTCTCATTTCACATGCTAGATGCTAACGATAGAAGCCAAAAGGTGATCCTTAGTGAACCTAAGCCAAGAGATTTTGAGATGTCAGAATCAATAGTTGTTTCTGGAAAAATGCAGGAAGAAGGCTTCATAGCTGATGAAATATTACTCAAATGCCCTTCTAAATACAAAGACGAAGAATTGGCTCTCAAAGACAATAGTTAGATTTAAGATAGGATAAACCTCATATGCCAAAAATAGAATACATAGGCGAGCACCTTTGGGTTGGCCATTTAGGCCATTTCGCCATTTTATTATCATTTGTAGCAGCAATGTTTGCTGCATTTTCATTTTATAAGGCAAGAGAAGGAAAAGATCGAATTTGGTTATCGATGGGCCGAATAGGTTATGGCTTACATGCACTTGGTATTTTTATTATCGTTGTTACTTTGCTTTATGCAATGTTTCATAAGATGTATGAATACAGCTATGTACAGCGCCAAGTATCAGATGAATTACCTATATACTATCTTTTTTCTGCACTTTGGCAAGGGCAGGAAGGTAGCTTTTTACTATGGATGTTATGGCACGTCGTATTAGGATTTATTTTAATACGAACTGCTAAAATGTGGGAACCTCGAGTCATGGCAATATTGTCTAGTGTTCAGGTGTTTTTAATGACCATGTTGCTGGGTATATATATACCATTTACTGAAAATCAAAAAATAGGAAGTAACCCATTTGCATTGATAAGAGACGTGATGGATGCGCCGATTTTTAATAATGCAGATTATCTATCCCTTATCACAGGACAAGGCCTCAACCCACTTCTTCAGAACTATTGGATGGTCATTCATCCTCCCGTTTTATTTTTGGGTTTTGCATCATTGACCATACCATTCTGTTTTGCTATTGCAGGACTTTGGTCCAAAAAACACAAAGAATGGCTACAACCGGCTTTTAAATGGGCCTCATTTTCAGGGTTCATTTTTGGGTTGGGTATTCTTATGGGCGCGGCATGGGCATATGAAGCATTAACATTTGGAGGCTATTGGGCATGGGATCCAGTAGAAAACTCTTCTTTGGTGCCATGGCTTGTCATGATAGCAGCTATACACGTTCACCTCATTGCGAAAAGCACAGGGAGGGCAATTGGGACAGCTTATATTTACTACGCTTTGGCGTTTATTTTGGTTTTATATTCTACATTCTTAACCCGTAGTGGAATATTGGGAGATACATCCGTTCATGCATTTACTGAAATGGGATTGGAGAATCAGTTGATTCTATTTATAGCTTCATTTTCATTTTTAACGGTCTTTCTTTTAATAAAAAATGGAAAAAGTATACCCAAGGTAGAGAAAGAAGAGGCTGTCTATTCTCGAGAGTTTTGGATGTTTATTGGAGCTATGGTTCTTTTGTTTTCAGGTATTTTACTCACAGTTTCTACCTCTCTTCCTGTATTCAACAAAATCATGCTACTCTTTGATTCTAACTATGTAGGTCAAGTTATTACTGATCAAATGGGGCATCATAATAAATATCAGTTATGGATTGGGGTATTCATAGGCATGCTTAGCAGTGCTTCATTATTATTGAGATATAAAGAATTCAATTGGGCTTCTTACAGGATCAAATTTTTTAAAAATATTGGGCTCATCATTGCTTTGAGTGGAATAGCTACTTTTATCATTCTTCCTTATTTGAATACTGAGGGCTGGCATCATGGGGTACTACTATTTTCAGGCCTCATAGCCATTGTCACCAATCTTTTTCATCTCTTCCTTTTCGGAAAAGGTAACAAAGCACAACTGGCATCTTTTCTTTCTCATTTTGGCTTTGGAATTCTCATTTTGGGTGTGCTGATAAGTGGGCTCAACAAAAGACATATAAGCACAAATCCCTTCGGCCAAAAAGGAATTACATCCGATAGCCGATTGGATAAAGTAGTAACTCTGATCAAAGAACGAAAGTTTTTCCTTAATGAATATTGGGTCACATATGAGAGTGACACTTTGGAAGGTAACCTAAGAAAATTTAATATCAAATTCGCTCAATACGATGAAAATAATAAAATCGTTGATTCATTCACAGTAAGGCCAAGTGCCATTTATGACAACGATTTTAGATCTATTGCAGCATGGAATCCCAGTACTCAGCGCTATTTACATAAAGATATTTTTACTCAGATATCAGGCTATCCTGCTCACCTTCGTGATATAGAAGTAGCACATCAAATGGAAGATACGTTAAAATACCTTCCATACAATCTGAAATTCAACGAGCCTTTGGAACACGAGGATTTTACTGTAACTCTAAAAGACATCAATTATAAACCTGATATCTCAGAAAATGACAGTACCCATTACGATTTGGGGCTAGGCCTCAAACTCGAATTTCAATCCAAAGGTGGAAGTGTAAAAAAAGTATATAATGTAGAACCAGCTCTGGGGTTAAAAAATGCTTTGGTCTACCAATTTCCCAAATCAATAGATGATCTGAACATTAAAATTAAAGTAAGTGAAAAATTATTTTCTGATGTTTTTGAAGATGAGTCACATCTCAAATACACCACGCTCACTCTAAATGAAGGAGAATCGCAAAAATGGAATGGATTAAACATTACATTAGATGGGTTTGATAGAAACCCTCAACACAACAATTATCAAAGAGAAGAAGGTGATATTGCATTGGGCGGGATGCTGAGAATTACAAAAGAAGAAAGCTCGAAACAAAATGTAGTGAGTATAGTGACTCCACTTTTTATCATAAGAAATTCTCAACAGTTTGGTATCAAGGACTATTCTGTAGAATTGGGGCTACATGTAAGGTTTAGTAACATTGATCCTAAATCAGGAGACATGACCTTTTCTCTTGCTAAAGGGAATAATGACCTTTCTGAATACCCTATCACCATAGCAGAAGGCGTACCCAGATCGGATATCCTTGTGCTCGAAGCACAAGTTTTTCCAGGCATAAACCTCGTTTGGGCTGGATGCCTAATGATGCTTTTTGGTTTCTTTGTAAGCATGACCCGAAAGAGAAATACGACTTCTTGAAAACGATAAATATCATAGGTGCTGGTAATGTAGGCCATTATTTCTCTTCTGCCTTCTATGATGCAGGATATGAGATAAAATGTATCTATAATCGTACAATTGGAAATGCCAAAACATTAGCCGAGAAATGTGGAAGCATGGCTATAAATGACTTAATAGCTTTACCAAATAGTGACTTAAATATTATTGCAATATCTGATGATTATGTTGCTCAAATTGGGATTGAAATAGAAAGAATATTTGGAGCATCGATATCTCTTGTGCACACTTCTGGGTCACTATCATTAGATATTTTTCCACCTGAGATGAAAAACGTTGGATGTATATGGCCACTACAGAGTATTTCAAAAGGAAATACTTATTCTGCCGTAGATGTGCCTCTTTGTATTGATGCCAATACTGATTCCTTCTTGAGCCTCTTAAAGGTAATATGTACAGACATAAGCTCAAAAGTAGAATATATCCCTTCTGAAAAAAAAAGACATGCTCATTTAGCCGCAGTAATTTCTAATAACTTTACAATCCATCTTCTAACACTAGCAGAACAATTTTGTAAAGATCACAGTATAGATTTTAACCTGCTTAAACCACTTATAATCCAATCTGTTAATAAAATAAAAACTCAATCTCCTAAAGACCTACAAACTGGACCTGCCCGTAGAATGGATATGCAAATCATAAACGATCATTTAGAATTAATAGACAACCCTCATTTGAAAAAAATATATAGAGATACTACCAAGTCGATAATCAATACATATCATGAGAATCATTAAGGAGTTACAAATTAAAGATGTCAATATCACCATTTTTAAAATGGAGCAAAAATTTACTCTGAAGTTAGAATGGCAGAGAATGGAACAAGTCTTCAAACTAGACGGAAGAGAAGGTATAGAGGATGTCAATAATGTAATAGATGTGATTGATAAGGAGTTTATTGAAAATGTACAATCGGTTTTTCAGTCCATGCTTAAAAATAGAAATGAAAGACTAAAAGCATTACAGGAGGTCGAAGACGAGGAGTTTCCTGAAATTATTTGACAAGTAGCAAAGTGGTAAGGAGACCTTTTGCTAAACAGAATGCAAAGAAGTAAGAAGACCTTTTTGCTCAATAGTGGAGAGAATCTTTTGCTCAATGCCTGTTCTTCTAAAAATAGTGGTGTTTAATTTTGTACTCTTTCAGACAAAAGACCTAGTCCTCTTATCGGAGTGGTCAAGGTTTTAAAAAAGACAATATTATCTCCATTAGTTTCTTTTTCACATCATCAAGTTTGCCTTCATTTAGCAATACAAAGTTTACCTTGGGCTTCAATGGATCTATTAATTTTTTAAAAGAAGGAAGTACATGATTATCAAACCGATGGAGGATTTCATTTCGGTCATAATTTCGTTCATTCACATCACGGGTAAGACGTCTATTTCTACATGTCTCAATATTGGCATCAATGATTATAGAACAGTCTAACAAATCCCAAATATTAGGTTCTGCTAATACGAAAATGCCTTCAACAATTAGGACTTTTGATGGCTTGTAAGTATTGGTAATAGGATCATCCTCATTGTTAAAAGCATATTGTTTTTTGAGCACATTTTTTCCAGTTTTTAGTTTTTTGATATCAGCCACAACCCTGTCCCATTTAAATGAGGACATCAAGTCAAAATTGTAATATCCTAACGCGTCTATTTCTTGATCGTGTCGGTTACGATAGTAATTATCTAATGAAATAATGCACACATCTTCTTCCGAAAACTCGGCCCTAATCTGCTTTATTACTGAAGTTTTTCCTGATCCACTTCTACCTGATATTCCTATAATATTCATGAAGAATTTATGCAATTATTAAAAAAGACTGCTTAAAAGTGCTAAAAATAAACATGCTCTTGTTATTTTTCAGCATGGTCATGAATATAGCAAGAGGATTTTTAGGAATCACAGTACTTATAGGAATATGTTACCTATTTAGTGGTAATAAAAAAAATGTCAATTGGAAATTGGTTTTAATGGCACTTTTTTTACAATTGATACTTGGAATCTTACTTATTAAAGTTCCAGCAATCAATTGGGTGTTCGAACAAATAGTTAACTTTTTCTTACTTATTATAAAGAGTAGCGAGGAGGCATCTATCTTTCTTTTTGGCGATTTGGCAAAGCCAGGCAGTTCTTTTGGATTTGCATTTTCTGCCTTACCTATCATTGTATTTTTTTCTGCATTGACATCAATGTTATACTATCTAGGCATTTTACAAAAAGTAGTGTACGGCTTTGCTTGGATGCTGAACAGAACAATGAACCTTACGGGTAAAGAAAGCCTTGCAATGGCTGCCAATGTATTCATAGGTCAGACAGAAGCCCCTTTAGTCGTCAAACCATATCTTAACAGCATGTCTCGATCAGAAATAATGTCACTTATGACTGGAGGTATGGCCACAATAGCAGGCAGTGTTTTTGGGGTATATGTGACCATTCTAGGAGGAGGCGACCCTGAGACTATAAGGAATTTTGGCCTTCATTTACTAGTCGCATCTATTATCTCTGCTCCTGCTGCTATTCTTACGGCTAAAATACTTGTACCAGAAAAAAAAGACGCTGATTTAGACAAAGACCTTATTCTTTCAGGGGAAGCGACTAGTGATAATTTTTTAGACTCATTGGCAAGAGGAACAACAGATGGGGTCAAACTAGCAGTGAATGTAGGAGCCATGTTATTGGCCTTTATGGCATTGATTTATCTATCCAATCATGTATTATTTGAAATAGGCAAAATAGGTGGATTTAACGATTGGATAAAAGAAAGTAGCAATGGGACTTTTAATGCTTTTTCTATGCAATATGTGTTGGGTTTACTCTTCTCACCCATTGCTTGGATCATTGGCATAAGCAGTGAAGAGATGATGGTAGTAGGAAGGCTTCTGGGTGAAAAGACCATTCTCAATGAGTTTGTAGCTTATGCTTCTTTGGCTGATTTGAGCCAACAAGGATTACTCTCAGAGCGATCTACATTAATCGCTGCATATGCACTATGTGGATTTGCTAATTTTGCTTCTATTGGTATTCAAATCGGAGGGATTAGTGCAATTGCTGAAAAACAGCGGAAGACACTGACTGAATTAGGGTTCAAGGCTCTAATAGGAGGAACAATTGCAACACTCATGACTGGGTGTATCGCTGGAATGTTGATATAGTAAAATACCGCTACCGACTAAAAGGTAGTTACCTAATGAACTTTAGACATGCACTAATAGGTATTGTATCTATCTTATTCATTTCAGGATATTTTATTGTAGATCACTGGGATTGGACGATGAATAATGGCGATTCTAGCGGTTATTACTTTCATGTGGTGTCAGTTTTTATTAACCAAGACGTAGGAGATTATAACGAAACAATTAAGACATATCTCGAGTACTATCCCACGGCTAATGATCCTCGTGACGATCCATATGGTATCAGAATCACCGACTTAGGAAAACGGTACATCAAGTATACAATAGGTGTGGGGATTATGGAATTTCCAGCCTTTATTATAGGCCACCTCATAGCACTTTCAAGTGATTCTTATGAGGCAAATGGGTGGAGTATACCTTATACTTTTAGCGTTCATTTATCAAAGGTATTGTACATTCTAATTGGACTTTATTTTCTTATTAAAATCCTCGAAGAATATTTTTCAAGAAATGTTATCGTCCTAACAATTCTATCAATTGCTTTCGCAACCAACCTCTTCTTTCATGGGACTTTTCTGACTTTAGCACATAGTTTTTTATTTTTTGACATTTGCCTTCTTATATTTTTATCAAATAATTTTTATAAAACGCCCAGTAGCATTAGAGGATTTGGTATTGGCCTCCTTGTAGGGTTAATTGTTTTGACTAGGGTGCCTGAAGTTGTAGCTTTTTTTATACCAATCCTTTGGGGGGTATATGATAAAGCCTCATTCATAAAAAGGTTGCAATTTTTTAGAAAAGAATACAAATATTTATTGCTTGGCACCATAGCAATGATCATCGTTTTTAGCCCTCAGATATGGTATTGGTATTATGTAAGTGGAGAGTTCTTTTTTAATCCTTATCAAGGTGAAAGTTTCAATTTTTTAAAACCCAATATTTTCAAAGGTTGGTTCAACTTCAGAAATGGGTGGCTCATCTATACCCCAATTATGGCATTTAGCCTTATTGGCTGTTTTCCTTTATCCAAAACAATTAAAGGTGTAGTGACTCCTCTATTGACTTTTTTAATACTGATTGCATGGATTCATTATTCATATTATGTTTGGAATTACTACCCGGGCATGGGGTCTCGCCCTATGATAGAATGCTATCCCTTGCTTTCTTTTGGTTTGGCTGCTTTCTTTTCTTCTATCCAAAAGAAGAAGGCATTGATGTGGGTTCCAATGATTCTTGTGGGCGCATTTATTTGTCTGAATTTATTTCAAACCTGGCAAATGAAAAAAGGAATCATCTGGACACAACGTGGAAGTACTGCTTTTTACTTGGAGACATTTGGCCGTACAAAATCATCACTAAATTCTCTCCGAGCTTTTGATACAAGGCAATTTCAACCCGACCTTCTTTCTCTTTCATTTGTAGATACCTTGTATGTAAATGGTTTTGAAGAGGGAGAAGGAGATGAAGAAAATTTAACAAGTGAAATTAAGTATTCTGGTTACACTTCACGCTATGATACTATCAATAAAACTCACAGCGAAATAAATATTAAAATTAAAGAAACCAAGGTGAAAAGAGGAGATTGGATATATGCAGAAATTAAAGCTTTTAGAAAATCAGAAGACATGGAATGGCACAGAGATGATTTGGAAAATTTAGTATTTGAACTTATTGATGAAAAAGGAAAAAATAGAAAATGGGCCTCTATTAAAATAGCCAGTCACATAGGAAATGACAAATACAGCATTTGGCATTGTGGCAAACCCAACATATGGGGAGAAGCAGGATTTTTTATAAAAATGCCAAAAAACATAAAGCAGAACTGGTCTCTCAAAGCCTATATTCTCAATACATCTCTCAAAAAGATATATTTGGATGATATGAAGCTATTATTATATCGAAATATTTAAAAGCTATGCCTTCCCTTATGCTATTTTATTGCTAGACAATGCTCATTTTTGTCTTCATAGCACGACTCTTGAGACGGAAATAACCGCAGTATGAGGATAACAGATATTTAAACCAAAATTAATACTGTCTGAAGAGTAACCAATAAAACAATCTCTAAACATATCAAGGTTTGGTGTCAAAAAGGCAAATTACCAAGATCTACATTCCCACCAGAAAGCACAATGCCTGTCTTCCCTTTTCTGACTGCTTTCTTTTCTTTAAGTGCTACGGCCACGGCTACAGCAGCAGATGGTTCTATTATTATTTTTAACCGCTCCCATATTAATTTCATAGCAATTATTATTTCGTCTTCTTCCACTGTGATAATGTCCTTCACCAATCTCTGTATAATAGGAAAATTTCTGTCACCCAGATGTGTTCTGAGGCCATCAGCTATGGTATTGGCCGTATCATTTTTCTGGATTTTACCTTCTCTTAAGGATCTCTGAGCATCGGCAGCTGCAGCTGGTTCTGCACCTATTACTTCACAAGTTTCACTAAATGCCTCAGCGGCCAGTGCTATTCCTGCTATCATTCCACCACCACCCACTGGCACAATAATACGCTGAAGATCAGACACTTGATTGAAAAACTCTACACCTATAGTACTGTTGCCCAGAATAACTTCATCTTGATTAGAAGGGTGTAATGAAATAGCTCCTGTTTGCATGATCACATCTTCTACTGCTGCCTCTCTTTGCGCTATAGAAGGGCCACATTCGGTTATTATTCCGCCATAGGCTTTTACAGCATCTTTTTTTACTAGTGGGGCATTATTGGGCATAACGATATATGTTGTCACACCCATGAGTTGCCCTGAAAATGCCGTTGCTTGAGCAAAATTACCGCTACTATGGGTTACTACTCCTCTTGATTTTTCGTCAATAGAAAGTGATAAAATAGCATTTGCAGCGCCACGCATTTTGAAAGCTCCCATCCTCTGAAAGTTCTCACATTTGAAATGCAAATCTCCTCCTGATATTTCATTCAAAAGGCGAGATGTCATTACTGGAGTCTCATGTATAAAAGGCAAAATTCTATTGTGAATAGCAAGAAATTTTTCTTCATTCATGACCTTTCGCACTTTAAGTGACTAATTGCGTTTGTTCCAATTGATCTTCTATATTGTAATCTTTTCCAACTCGCTATCAAATTATTCTTCATAAATCCAATAGGCCTTCAGGAAGATTCATTTCTAACTGTTTTTTTTCTCTATTTATAACAGTAATAAATTGATCATTGAGAGGTATATATGCTTCTGCATTATTATTGATTACCACTGCCATAAGCTGCTGCGGAAACTCTTCAATACGTATTATTTCAAGCACCAATTTACTTTGAGAATCAAAGATTTCAAAACCAATAAACTCATTTTTCTCATTATTTTTATTCAGATATTTTTGAGCGAATTTAATTTCTTTTTGTAACAAGAAAATGGTTTGTCCAATGACCAAATTTGCATTTTCTAACGTGTCAATAGTGTTGAATTTTACGATAATTTCATTCTCCACTAGGGCTTTGGCCACCTTAAAAGGAACTTTAAGGCCTTTTTGATTTATAAAAATAAAGGCAGCATTAAGCACATCTTCTTCATACTCATCTTGTATTGCTAACTTAATATCACCTTTGTATCCATAGGCTTTTTTTACAAACCCCACTTCAATAAAAATTTCTTCGTGTAAAAATTTTTTCAAAAGACCTTTACTTTAATTCTACCAAATTCATCTTCAGAATAATACCATTGTGAACTTTTTTCTCCCAATTTTGTCCAGCGCAATCATCCAGGCATTGAGTATCTAAAATCCATTGTTCTTTTGATACCAAACCAATGCCTTTAGCATATATTTCTACAGAATTTCTCTTCTGCAAGGCATTCTCATGATCTGCTTGACTTATAGTAATCACATCATCATAGACATCATAAGGAGCACCTACCTCAACAATTTCGAAATCCCAATTACTGTAAAAATCTATTTTTTCACCATTAATATCTTTCATTTTAGAATCTCCAATGAGCGCTAAACCATCCCATTGTTTTTTTTCTGCTACAGGAAATGAGACATTGATAATCCTGTCATCGTAAAGATTGTTTTCTATGACTTGTAAATCATTCACTTCAAAAGATGTGCTGCCTATGTAAAGCCATGGTTCTTTACGAGTTTTACTTTGAAAAATATCTTTTCTGAAAAACCCCCTTCCTCTTTCATCTTTAGATGATTCTATAATATCCTCTCTTTGAAAAAAGGAAAGGTTTTTTATATCTTTTCCTTCGTTTCCATATATTGTTATTGCCACTGAATACGTGTACACTGTACCTTTACTCAATATCGGGAAGTAATCATAACCCAAATCAAATGCATTTTCTGTTTCAATACCTTGATTGCAAGAAAACAAGGACAATAACATCACTAAAAGCGAAAATCTGTACATAACTCATAGATTATGACGCAAAAATACATATAAATAATTTTAATATATTTACATCGTTATTTTAAATCAGCACGAGAATGAAAGAAATAGGGGCATTTAGAATATATTATGATGAAAGACGACAATCTCACCAAGCAAAATCAGGAAGTATCTACCATACTCAGAGTAGAACGTAGTGATCTTATTGAACAGATGAATAAACCCAGCTGCCCTCTTACAATTAAAGAGAAACAAAAGCTAGTGACATATATCAAGAATACGAGAAAAAAAATACCTGTTGTACTTTTAGCCGTGAAGGAACTGTAATGATTTTTCGAATTGAAAAAATCGCAACTACTCAGGTAGAGTCATTTTTGGTTTAAAAAATTTCTTTTTTCATTATTCTTCAGCTATTTTTATAACAATAGCTCTACTATTTTGGTAAAAATACGCCTCGTCTTATAAAATTATAACAAATATTTTTCTCAAAATTATCCACCGGAGTAGTTACAAAAAATCATGATTTAAGGCATAGCTTCATTTTTCTATCATTTGAAGGTTAAAGATTTGCGCACCGTGCCATGTTTTCTTTCACTTCATTTATTGATAAGGGTTTTTTGGATCCCCATTTGTCATTCAGATAGTTTATAAGATTCGCCATGTCTATGTCACTTAAGTCGTGAGCAGGCATCGCAATATTGCTGATGATATTGCTTTGTTTTCCATTTTGAATTAAGCAAGTAAGCATGGATAAATTATAATCAACATACACAGAATTAACCAATGAAGGATATAAAGGAGGTAGCCCTGTGCCATCAGCCATATGACAGTTTTCACAAAGATTTGTATATACCATTTTTCCTCTTGAATAGGTCTCTGATTTGCAAGACATTATAATAAATAATATGTATATAAGTATGATATACAGATGTTTAGTGCTTATATTCATTCATTAGAATATCTATGTCTTTAATAAAATCGGATACGTCATCTGGGTCAGTTCCATCACAAAATGCCCTGATATGACCAGCAGTATCTATGAGGAGTATTTTTCCGCTATGATCAAAACCTCCTGGGGCAGTAGGGTCTTCAAAAGCGGCTACGTAGTACTCATC
>JAZGFD010000308.1:0-22371 GCA_036479115.1 Saprospiraceae bacterium
AGAAAGAGAATTTCTAGCGGGATTTACTTGTATGTTTTTTTTGTTTGTGACGCAACATATAAGCATCGTAACCAAAATTGATAGTATGATTGTTTTGAACATTGGCGATCATTTTATATTCTACACGTTATCTCTAGTGCGCTAATATCGTTGTTATAATATTTGTAATCAATGGGGTTGATGGTTTGGTAAGGCAATATTTTGCCAAAGATTGTGACTTTACTACACGGCCTCTAAATCTAAACTGGAAGTTTCCATTAAAGGAGATTTCGCTTGAATGCGATGTTCTTTTTCATTGATAAAGTCATTCTCTACAGCATAATTTGGATCAGCTCCATATTGTAAAAGTAATTCTATATACCGATGATCCCTTCGCCTTTCAAACTGACTTCCAAAAGGTCGAATGGCGTCAATCAAAACACTGTACTTGGTATATGGATTTATAAAATTGGGATTCGCTAACAACTCTGACAACTTCTTGAAAGATTTATTCTTCTCAATATCTATACTTAATACTAATACATTGGAACCATAAGTAGGGTTAGCAAATTTCATCAAGGCTGGATCTTCTTTTACCAATTTTACGAGATCATTTAAAGCTCTCTCAATCCGCTTTGGCCAAGTTAATAGGTGTTCACCATTCTATTATCTGTAGATATGAACGTGGGGAAGCTAAGCCAAATATCGATGTGGTAACCAATGCTGCACTTGCACTTAAAACTACTGCCTCTTATCTACTCGGAGAAAACGAGGACGCTACGCTTTTTGAAACAAAATATGGCCATCATATTGTCATGTATCCTTTTGAAGGAATGTACGTACACGAGGGCATGGCTGCTCTCATTGCCCAGCGTCTTTCTCAAAAATTGCCTATTAGCCTTTCTATAGCTACAAATGACTATGGATTTGAGTTGCTGGCACCTAAAAAGATTGACATAGAGACCTATATTACTCCTGATTTATTTGACACCAAAAATCTTTTTGAAGACATTCAAATGAGCATAAATGCCGTAGAACTAGGGAGAAGAAAATTTAGAGATATAGCTAAGATTAGTGGCCTGATATTTCAAGGGTTTCCGGGCAATAAAAAGAAGGAAAGACATTTACAATCATCGTCGTCTCTTCTGTTTAATGTTTTTCAAGATTTCGAACCAGAAAACCTTTTATTTTTACAAACCCATGAAGAGGTAAGAACATTTCAGCTAGAAGAAACGCGATTGAGAGCTGCTCTTGAAAAAATAAAAACCCAAAAGATTATAATAAGCAAACCAGAAGGGTTCACTCCCTTTGATTTTCCAATAATTGTAGATACATTGAGAAGAGAGAAAATATCTTCTGAAAAACTAGAGGATCAAGTATTGAAATTATTGTCAGAATTAGATGAATATTAACTCGGGTGGTATCAATTTTGATTAAAAAAGGCTCTTTAGTAAAAAAATATGTTAGGCAACTTATACTTCTTCTTTAAGGTAATAATGCGATAACTAAATATGCTCGCCTTAGCTAAGCTATGTTTGCGCTTTTTGCCTTGTCTGATTTGATAAGATCATCTAAATGACCTCTTTATTATTTAATTGTTACTTAGTGTCTGACCGGAAAGTGTCGAATTTTATAAAATAGAATATTTTGGATGAGAATTTAGTTTTTTGAGATTCCGTGATGCCTGAGTCTCAGAGAGTTAAAAGAAATTAAAATATCGCCAAAAGATCTATTTCTAATTTTGATGAATTTTCCTTCAGACACTACTTAGGTCAAAAATCTCTATAATGTTTTGATATACATGATCTGCATATTCATCAATATGTTCTGACTCCTAAATAAAAGATGTAGGTGCGGTATGAATATTATAAAATTTTTACAATGAAAAATCTATTATTTGCGGTGCTTTGTTTTATTTCTGCCAGTGCATTTTCAATTGGTGAAAATGTCGCCGATTCATCATGTCCAGTAGTAATATATGAGAACGGAAATTGGGAGTTTTTTGAGGATAGTCATTCTGGATGGACTATCTGTACAAATGGAAACTGTGCGAATTTGGAAATAATTAATTGAATGAAGTCTCTATTGAGGCTTCATTTAATTTGAACTACAAAACCACATATTTTTCAGCTCCTCCGCAATATCTACCTTATAAATAAAAGGAACATAAAAAGAGAAATATGCTCTATAGATTTTAGAAAGTTATTCAAAATTGAAGAGGTGTTGATGCTTTGCTGATGTGATGTTGATACTCATTGAAAAGTATACCACTCTCTCACTCAAAAGTTACACCACCTGAGGAATTACGGTGAGTGATACTTTTTTTGAATTCTGTACATTTGCATCATTTGTGAAAAAGAACAACTGACTGCCGATAGAATGGTGAAAATATACAGTAGTGCATTAGAAAAACACTTTGAGATAAATCGACAAGTAGCTCATATCAATGGTGATGCTTCTGGTCCAACTTTTATTATTGTAAGTGGCATTCACGGCAATGAGCCTTCCGGAATTTTTGCAGTAAAAAACATGGTTTCTAAAATAGAGCCTAAAGAAATTTCGGGAAATATCTTTGCCTTAGCAGGAAATTTGAATGCCTTATCACTGAACGAAAGATACGCCACAGATGACCTCAATCGCCTCTGGCATCATGAGAACCTTAAGCTGAAAATAACTAAAAATACGAGCCAAGATATTATAGAGCAACGAGAGTTATATAATATAATACAGAAAATTATATCTAAAAATAGAGGCCCTTTTTTTATTATTGACCTACACACGACATCAAGCAAAACCATTCCGTTTTTTACAATCAACAACCACCAGAGTACTATTGACTTTTGTGCAGATTTTCCGATGCCAAAAGTGACCGGTATCGACGACTTTGTGAAGGGCGCTTTTTTTACTTACATGAATAAGCAAGGGCATGTCGCATTGGGATTTGAAGCCGGTTCTCATGATGATTTTGATGCCATTTATCATCATGAAATGTTCATATATATGGCATTAGAAAAGGCAGGTCTGATAAGTAAAAAGTGCCGTAGTGGGCTCTTAGAGGCCACAGAAAACACCGATCTTCATGACAGTTCTTTCTATGAGATTATTGAGAGGTTTCATATAGAGGATGGGCTCCCTTTTCAAATGAAGAAGGGGTATAAAAATTTTCAACAAATTAATAAAGACGAATTGTTGGCACACTATAAAGGCAAAGAAATAAGATCTTCTTTTGATGGCAATATTTTCTTGCCACTTTATCAAAAGAAGGGAAACGATGGTTTTTTTATTGTTGTAAACCAAAAAACATGAACTTGTCAATAAGAAGATTTACATTATGTAGTTTAAATTCTAAAATGGTTGATCAAGTGTGCATTACAATACTTACATTTGTCCTGATCATTACTTTGAGATGAGCGATGCAATAAAGCATGAATGTGGCTTGGCGGTCATACGATTGTTAAAACCCTTAGACTATTACCAAGAAAAGTACGGAACGGCCTTATATGGCCTAAAAAAAATGCACCTTTTGCTGATGAAACAGCGCAACAGAGGTCAAGACGGAGCTGGTGTGGCTACTATAAAACTCGACATGTCACCTGGCACTAGATACATCAGTAGGCGAAGGAGCAATGATCCTCAGTACATTAAACATCTATTTGACGGCATTTATAGTCATTTTAAAGATTGTACACCTGACCAATTAGAAGATGGAAAGTGGCTAAAAGCAAATCGCCCTTACACAGGTGAGCTATTACTAGGCCATTTGAGATATGGCACACATGGAATAAATACTGTTGAGAGCGTACATCCATTTCTGAGACAAAACAATTGGAAAAGTAGAAATCTTGTAGTAGCTGGCAATTTTAATCTTACCAATGTAGAAGAATTATTTAACGAACTTATTCTTCTGGGTCAGTATCCTAAAGAAAAATCTGATACTGTGACTGTTTTAGAAAAAATTGGTCATTTTTTAGATGAAGAAGTAGATCGTCTCCACTCATGGTTTAAGGCAGAAGGGTATAATAATCAGCAAATAAACAAATGTATTGAAGACAATCTGGATGTGCAGCGACTGCTACAACGTTCTTGTAGAAAATTTGACGGAGGTTTTGTGATGGCAGGCATGATAGGTCATGGCGATGCATTTGTACTAAGGGATCCATCAGGGATAAGACCTGCTTTTTATTATCACGATGATGAGGTTGCTGTAGTCACTTCTGAGAGACCTGCAATACAGACTGTTTTTAATGTAAGAGCCGATGATGTAAAAGAACTGGGTCGAGGTAATGCATTGATCATTAGAAAAGGGGGCAGCATAGCTGAACTGCCATATAAGGATAAAAGAAAATCAACCCCTTGTTCTTTTGAAAGGATATATTTTTCTCGTGGCACGGATAGGGATATTTATAAAGAGCGTAAAAAATTGGGAGAAAATGTATGTGATGAAGTGCTAGATGCTATCGATTTTAATCTGAAGGATACCATATTTTGTTTTATTCCAAACACTGCGGAGATTGCCTTTTATGGCCTAATAGAAGGTGTGAATAAAAGGCTATTTGACAAAGTAAAAAAGACTTTAAAAAAACAAAAAATTGTAGACGTTGCCGAAATAGAACGGCTACTAGAGGCCAAACCAAGAATAGAAAAACTTGCAGTAAAAGAAGTCAAGATGAGAACATTCATTGCCGATGATAGTTCTAGAGGAGAATTGGTGTCTCATGCATATGATGTCACTTATGGTGTGGTAAGAAATGGTATAGATACTGTTGTGGCAGTAGACGATTCTATAGTAAGAGGTACTACTCTTAAAGAAGGGATCATTCAAATTCTATCTCGGTTAAAACCAAAAAAAATAATCATCGTATCCTCTGCCCCACAGATCAGGTATCCCGATTGCTATGGCATTGATATGTCACGCATGAAAAATTTTGCCGCTTTTAGAGCATTGATAGCCTTACTTAAAGAAACCAAAAAAGATTACCTCTTAGACAAAGCTTATAAATGCGCTATAACGCTACAAAAAAATGAAGATGAAAACCAGCCCAATGTACTCCAAGATGTATATGCAGAATTTTCGTATAAAGAAATAACCAATAAAATAGCGGAAATACTTACGCCCAAAAACGTAAAATGTGAGGTGCAAATAATATATCAGCGTTTAGAAGGATTGCACGATGCTTGTCCAAATAATAGAGGTGATTGGTATTTTTCTGGCAATTATCCTACACCAGGAGGCAATAGAGTGTCCAATAAAGCCTTTATTAACTACATGGAAAATATCGCAACCAGAGCATACTAAATAATTACTTGCTATTTTCGGTTGGTTTTTGCTTTAACTTATTTATTCAAAATGAAAATTAATAACTCATGAACAAGTCGATTCAAGTCGTTATTACCTCAATATTATTGATTGCTGTTTTTTTTGCAGCAGCTCTTACATGGGAATCTTGTACTGGCAAAAAAACCAATACCATTGATGACAAAGTAGATGCTACCATGGAGAAACATGGAGGCGAGTATTTTGAAGATGAATTAACAGAAGATGACGATACTTATGAAACAGAAGATGACAATTCTACCGATTTTTCAGACGAAAGTGATTTGACTGTTAATTATTCAGAGGCTGACGACAAAATAACATCAGAAGAAAAAAATGTTGTTACTTCATATGAAGAGGAAACACCCGTGAGAAGGTCTACAATGCAAGGCAAGCACCTTGTGGTAGCGGGAAATTTTTTAGTAGAAAACAATGCCAATGACATGGTGGACAAGCTAGTAGGGTTTGGATACAATTCAGCGGAGGTTGCCATATTTGATTATTCTCAGTACTATACTGTTATCGCCTCCAGGTCTGATGATTATGCTCTGGCTAAAAGTCTATCATATGAGATAAAAACTAAGGGTATAGATTGCTACGTACATACAAGGAAATAAAGAAAAGTGATCACTCAAGATTGTGTAGCGTTGATATGATTTGGTGCTCTGTCAGTGCTAAATGATAAGTAAGGTTTGATATAAATTGTAATTTTGATCAAAGTAGGATATTACTGTTTTAGCGAGCTAAATACTTGTCCTGAGCCTAGCCGAAGGGAAATTTTCAAACACAGCACAGGCTTAAAAAATTCCAAATCACCCGTCAATTATAACTTGACATAGCACTAGGATAGAAATCCCTTGGTATATTCACCATATGTACTATAGTGCTATCATTATTGGTTCTGGATTTTCTGGCCTTTGTATGGCCATCAAACTTCAAGAACAAGGCATTTCCAATTTTATAATATTAGAAAAAGCGCAGGAAGTAGGCGGCACTTGGAGAGAAAATACCTATCCTGGAGCAGAATGTGATATCCCATCTGCACTATACAGCTATTCTTTTGAACCCTATACTGCCTGGGAATACAAATGGTCACATCAGCCACAAATACTGGAATATCTCATCCATGTATGTAAAAAGTACAACTTGTACAAGCATATAAAATTTGGGATAGAAATGATAGGCGCACAATGGCATGAAGACGAAGGTATTTGGACTATCAAAACAAATAAAAGTTCTTTTAAGTGTCAGTCTCTTATTAGCGCAATAGGCCAATTGCATCACCCTACTTTTCCAAAAATTAAAGGTCAAGATACTTTTAAAGGCACTTCCTATCATTCGGCACAATGGAATCATGGTATTGATCTCAAAGGAAAGAAAGTGGCTGTAATAGGCAATGCTGCCAGTGCAGTACAATTTATACCAGAGATAGCTCAAATAGCCGAATCTGTACATGTTTTTCAAAGGTCTTCAAATTGGATGTTGCCAAAACAAGACAGATTGTATAAATCATGGGAAAAGAAGCTAGTGAGATTATTTCCACTTGTACTTAAATTATATAGGTTAAGAATGTGGCTTCTTGGGGGAGGCCTTTTTTTTCTTATGAAAAAAGGAAATGGATTTTTGCGAAAAGCGTATGAAAAGCAAACTGTGCGGTACATTAATAAATGTATAGATGACCCCGAACTTGCTGCAAAACTTATCCCCAAATACCCCATGGGCGCTAAGAGGATTCTCTTTTCTGACAATTACTATCACGCCTTAAATAAAAAAAATGTATTTCTTGTCACTGATACTATCACTGATATAAATGAGAATGAAATATGTGCCAAAAATGATATTGTTCACAACTGCGATCACATCGTATACGCCACTGGGTTCAGATCTAATCCGTTTTTACTAAATCTTGATATAGTAGGACGAGGAGGTATTACTTTAAAAGAAGTATGGCTAGATGAACCTGTTAATTATAAAGGAATAAACGTGCATCACTTTCCGAATCTGTTTATTATGTATGGCCCAAACACCAACTTAGGGCACAACTCAATTGTCATCATGAGCGAGGCCCAATCCTGTTATATCTCTCAATGTATAAAAGCTTTAGAAACAAATGACTGGAAAGCCATAGAGATAAAAAAAGAGGCCCAATCGAAATATTACAACGCCATTCAAAAACGGTTAAAAGAAATGGTATGGTCTGAAGTAGGTGATAGTTGGTATAAATCAGCAAATGGAAATTTATCCAACAACTGGCCGGGAAGAACCATGGAATACAGTAGAATAACGAGACAGGTGAATTTTAAGGATTATGATATTACTCGATAAAATGAGGGGGTTATTAACGACTTCTATAATCTGGTTTTCATGTTTAATACAACTAATCTATTAGTTAATCAACTAATAGATTAGTTTTTGGCATTTTAAGTGATGTGAAGAACGCTAATGAGATTTGAGGAGGCATCAAATTCATCACTAAATAGAAACAACTGGAGTTACTTTAACACCCTCATTCCTTAATAATTTAATTACACCCATTTCGCCACCAAGGTGACCTGCTCCTACAGCAAAAAAAACAGATTCTTCGCCCATCATAGATTTGATTTGTGGTATCCAATTTTTATTTCTTTTTGTGAGTAAAATATCCTCATATTGTTCTATGGTTTCATCCCCTTTCATCATGTCTTGCATAGCACTGATATCTTGCTTTTTATAGATTTCTACCATTTCTTTGAACTGGTCAGAGCCTGTATCAGCAGATTTTATAGACTCTATGAGCATATTGGCCTGATCTTCATATGGGATAGCATCAAATACACTTATTTGAAAATCTATAGTTTCTAGACCTCCTGTTTTCAACTTTCTGTTTTCAGCCTCTTTTGCAAATTCCATCTCATATGATTTGATTTTGCCGCTTTGCAAATCACCAGGGGTAATATCTCCACTAGAAAAAATGGTAAGAAACATGGGTTTTATCCTTTGAAATAAAAATATAGGAAGTCCTAATTTTTGAAAGTGATCACTTATCATTTTATAATTCTCAACACTCATCACATCTTTGAGTGTCTTATTATCGTTCATAAATGCTTTTTGCATCATTGCCATCGCATTCGACATATCACTCATCTCTGCCATATCTATTTCAAATACTATTTTTGTCACCTTATCTAAAGCCGCCATAGTGCCCTTAGGGTAGAAAAAATCAATATCATCAATAATATGAATGGTGCCATATAGATATGAGTCCTGCAAGCCATCACCCGATAATTTCCACAGAAGGCTATTGGCCAGTTTTTGATTGGTTACAAGATTTTCGCTTTTAATATTATCGGCTACAATTTTTGTTCCCGTACATCCTTGACCTACAAAGGACATCAGCAAAAGAGCCCATATTTTTATAATCCATCTTTTCATAATCTGCTATTTTTCTAATTTGCTTCTTTGTTTTAAACATTCATACAGAATTATTCCTGCTGCTACTGACACATTGAGAGAATCAGTACCTCCTACTTGAGGAATTTTAAACGCTCCATCACTCCTATTTATTAAATCTTGGCTCACTCCACTGTGTTCTGAACCGATAACAGTAGCCAGAGGGCCTGTCATATCAACATCAAAAATATTTTTATCTCCATCAAGGCTACTACATATTATATGAATGCCTGATTCTTTTAGATAATTGATGGTCTTACCCAAGTCTTTCTCTCGGCATATCGGTATTGTCATAAGCGCCCCTGCTGAGGTCTTTATAGCATCTTCATTGATTTCGGCAGAGTTACTTAAGGGGAAAATAATGGCATGTACCCCCAGCACTTCAGCAGAACGAGCAATGGCTCCTACATTTCTTACATCTGTGATACCTTCAAGAATAAGCAAATTGGGAGTTTCTCCTTTTTCAAATATTAAAGGAAGAATATCTCTAATATTCTGGTACTCTACCGCCGCCATGATCCCAACAGTGCCCTGATGATTTCTTCTCCTGCTCAGTTGGTCCAATTTAATAAGAGGTACTTTTTTTAATGGGACGGCTCTTTCATTACAGTAATCATACAATTCTTCAACGAAATGGCCTTTTAAACCACTTTTAATAAAGACTTTCTCAAAATGTTGGCCTGCTTTAAATGCATCCAATATGGGATTACGCCCAAAAATGACTTGATATTGATTTTTATTTTTGATAATGTTTATTTTGTGAGTGTTGAAAGATAGTTAAAATGTGACTGCTCAGATTGGTGCTTTTAAAGCCTTTCTGCCAAACTTGCAGGTAATTAATACTTGGTAACTACTCCAGGTGATATCAATTTTAGCTGAAAAAAAGCTCTTTTATCAGATACCGAAGATATGGCAACTTTATCGAGATTCACATAGTGAAAAAATATATTTTTAGCGAAAATGACTCCATCTGAGTGGCTAGTACGCCAAGCATGAAGTTTAGCGCACCTTAAAGGCAGTTAATTTTTATCTGATTGAGGGTGAAAAATCGGAGTTATTCCGTAGTGTAATGAAATGTTTTCAAAAGAAGAGCAGATGAAAAAGAACAAGTATAAGATGGGCGTTACTTTGTTCTTGGTGCACTATATATATAATTTTTCAGTTCTTACGACACTAAGTTTCGAACAATATCACTTAAATTTAATCTCAAATTAGATTATTCATACTTTTAACTTACAGAGCATGTTTAAAACAGTTCTTTTAATTTTTGTGTTGTCAACAAATGCCCTATATGCCCAATTAGATATTTCTCAACAAGCACGCCAATATCTTATATCTAAAATTGGCCAGTATAACATATCAAACGCTGACATTAAAAATGCCAGAGTATCTGATTTTCACTACGACCAAAAGAACAATATAAATTTCATCTATCTCCAACAGACATTTAGTGGCGTAGATATATTCAATGCAGTCACGGCTGTGGGTGTTAGAGATGATGGATTGGTAATCAATAGCGGAAATGGGTGGATTACAGAATTAGAAAATAAAAACATCATAAGTACCCAAAAATACTCGGCTGTTGAAGCTTTGTACAATACCTTAGAATATCTCAATGTCCCCATTCCTAAAAAAAGGATAAAATTTCAAAAACAAAAGAAGGGCTTTTACACTTTAGCCCTCTCCGCTATAGCCTATAATGACCTTGTTGCTGAAAAAATATACTACCCAAAAGAAGACAAACTTATTCTGAGTTGGAGAATAGAATATGATTCAAAATTTAGTGGTGAGATCACCAGTACTATCATTGATGCAGGCACAGGAAATATTTTAGAAGAAATAGAGCAGACCCTGAAATGTTTTTATCCATCTGATGTGGCAAATGCTATAGATAAATATAAAAACGAGACCATCAAAACCATTCAGAAAGAGAAAAGGGAATCTTCACTATCTGTAAAAAAAGGAGACGGAGCGCAATACTTGGTATACCCTTATTACACAGAAAGCCCCAATCATGGCCCACAAGTACTGTTAGTAGACCCTTCTGACGAAGTAGCCTCTCCATTTGGGTGGCATGATACCAATGGTAGAGAAGGACAAGAACATTCCTTTACTAAAGGTAATAACGGTCATGCTTTTCAAGACAGAAATGGTAATAATCAATCATCAAATGACGAGCCATCTGGAGGCCCGAATTTAATATTTAATACACCTCATAGTTTATCTAAACCCGTCACAGATACATTTAACTTAATAGCAGATGTAACCCAGCTGTTTTATATGGGTAATGTCATGCATGACTGGAGTTACAATTTAGGATTTGACGAGGCCAGTGGAAATTTTCAAAAAAGCAACTACGGAAAAGGGGGCTCAAATGCGCGCTCCAATGATGAAATAGAATTACACACTCTTGACGGTTTAGAAACAGGATCATTAGATAATGCAAATTTTTCTGTCACCTCAGATGGAAATAATGGGAGAATGCAGATGTTTGTCTTTCAAGCGCGCTCAAAAGACTTAATAATTGAAAACCCAGAAAGTATTTCTGGAGCATATTTTACAGGGTCGGCAACTTTTGGTCCAGGAAGAGTAAATGAAGATTTTGTCGGTAATTTGGTATTGATGGATGATGGATCTGAAGATGTCACAGATGGATGTGAATCAGTAATTAATACAGATGAGATCAATGGCAATATCGCTTTGATAAGAAGAGGAACTTGTTTTTTTAGTTCGAAAATGTATAATGCACAAATGGCAGGAGCTAAAGCTGTCTTAGTGTGTAACAATAGAGCAGGAGGGGTAGTAAATATGTCTGGTGCTGACAATGCTGACGATGTTACCATTCCTGGTTATTTTATATCTCAAGAAGATTGCGACCCGATAGAAAAAGCCTTGTTAGAAGGTGAACAAGTCAATATGAAATTTATCCAAACAGATGTTATTAATTTCTCATCAGGCTTTGATAATGGTATAGTTGCACATGAGTATGGTCATGGCATATCGACACGCCTCACGGGAGGAGCTTCTCGAGCTAATTGTCTTGATAATGATGAGGAAATGGGAGAAGGGTGGAGTGATTTCTTTTCATTGGTCATTACACAGCAGGAAGGTGATACAAGAGAAAAGCTGAGGGGCATAGGTACGTTTGTGAGGGGCACCCCTCCTACTTTTGGCGGCATAAGAGGCGAGCCTTATACTACTGTTTTCGAATCGAATCCTAAAACATTACATGATATCAGAGGGACTAATGCCCCACATCCACTTGGAGAGGTATGGGCAGCTACACTTTGGGACATTTACTGGCTATATATTGATAAATATGGGTATGACTTTACCTGGAAAGACAAAAATGCTGGAAATCATAGAGCTGTAAGGTTGGTTATCACAGGCCTAAAATTACAACCCTGTCGCCCAGGTTTTATAGAAGGAAGAAATGCTATTCTTGCCGCTGATCAAATACTTTTTAGCGGCGAAAACAGGTGTATGCTATGGAAAGCATTTGCTAAAAGAGGTATCGGGTTTGGAGCTTTTGGAGGCAAAACAACGGATCGTAATGACAATATAGAAAGCTTTGAGAACCTGCCAGAATGTATCAAAACAGTCAAAATAAATAAACGTACTCCTTTAGTAAGTGATGTGGATGATGTAGTGGAGATCACAGTTACAGCAATAAATCACACTGACAATACTCTAAGAAACACTATAATAAAAAATATTATACCAGAGAATGCAGAGTTTGTATCAACATCTACTGATTTTTCTCCTGATTTTACCAATGGAGTCCTTACTTATAATGTAGGGAACATGACATCCCAACAAGAAGTAGAGATGAAATATAAAATCAGAATGGGTACCGGTCGGGTCACCAAGAGAATGATATTTGATGATTTCGGGCCAGGGAATGGGTTTTTCTCAAACTTACAACCATCAAAAGCGAAAAATGAATGGACAATACAATCACAAGTTAAAAAGAGAGGTACCAGAGCATATAATATTATTAATGATACTTTGAGTGTGGGAGGGAGTTTGACCCAATCCATTCCTATGCTTTTAAACCAAGAAAAACCGGCTTTTAGGTTTTATCATCGCTTTTTTACTGAATATGGATTTGATGGGGGCATATTAGAAATATCAGAGGATGGAGGAAACAACTGGACATATATAGAAAAAAACAAGTTTTTAACTGAAGGGTATACTGTAGAAATGATTAACAACTTATTTCAATCAGGAACAGATGTAGGGAAAATAAGTGCTTTTACAGGCAACAGTAACTTCTGGATAGAATCTATCATAGACCTCTCTGCTTACCGCGACAAAGAAGTTATCATGAGATTCAGATGGCAATCTGATGAAAGCACTGGTATTGATGGCACTTTATCAGGATGGTTTGTTGATTATGTCGATTATCTTGACTTAGCTGATGTATCGGGTATGTCATGCCTAAATGCCGATGATACAGAAGAGGTCTGTGTTACTTCTGTGACGGTAATTGATGTGAAAGAAGGAAGCACACCCAATAATAATATTACTAAATCGGAATTTGCTATATCTGTCTTTCCCAACCCTACAAACCAAAATATACATGTGAGGCTAACTTTGGAGAAAAAGGCCATTGTTAATATTACTCTTACAGATCTCAATGGGAAAGTAATAAGTAGCAAGATTGAGACCTTACATCCTGGTACTCACATTCAAAGACTGCTCTCTTCTTATTTGCCAGATGGAGCTTATATCATTCAGGTAAATTTAGATGGGCAGTTATATAACGAAAAGTTAATTAAAATTACCAAGAGGTAATCTATTTGAGATTAACAAAAAAACATCGCTTCAAAGACCAAACAGTATGCATCTAAGCATTAAAGTACGAGTCTACTCTGGAAACTAACATTTTTCATAAAAAGAGTTATCCTGGATGAAATTTGCATTTTTGTAGATTCGGTGATGCCTGAGTATCAGCGAATTGAGAAAAATGTAAAGTTCGACAAAAGCAACTTTTTTTGATTTTGTGAGCTTTCGGAGTAGACTCAAGTATGTTTATTCTTCTTCCGAAGAGGCATTTTGTTTTTTAGTGTCCGGCACCGATAAAGCCTCATTCACTTCTTTTTGCTCTTCTGTCATAAAAGCAGGTGGTGGTGTTTTGATTTTTTTGGTTTCCTTAGTTTCTTTTATTTCTTTTGCTGCCTTTTCTAGTTTTTCGCTTTTAGGAGCTAGTTTTTCCTTTTTTTCTTTGATCTCCGTAGCTATCTGGGCTTTTACTTCTATTTTTTCCTTTTTGATTTCAGCCTTTTCTTTTCTCTTTTCTTCTCTTACTTTTTCGGCTTTACTTTTTGACTCTAGCTCGGTTTTGGTTTTGAGCATTTCGATAAGTTTTACCTCTTTTGACTTTATTCGCTCATCTACCATTGCGAGCTTAGCTTGACGCAGCTGCGCTTCTAGCTGGCCATCAGTATTATTGATTCTTTTGTTTTGAAAATCAACTTCTTTCTTGTCCCGGCTTATTGAAGTTTCCATTTTACCTATAGCGGCTAATAGCCCTTCGTATCTCCTTTGTATTCTTGACAAAGCCGAAGTGTTTCCATCACCTTGTTTGTCACCGTATTTCTTAGCTTTTACTTTTTTAAAGGCGTTGTCTAGTTTTTTCCAAACCTTATTTCTATCCCTTCTAGTAAAATCTGTATCACGAAACTGATTTTGAATGTTTTTAAGTTCATTGAATATAGGCTGAAGCCCAAGGCCTTTTGTGATGCGCTCTTCTACATCATCAAGCTTTTCTATAAATGTTTTTAGATGGGTTTCAGATATATTCTGAAACTCTACATCCATGGATTTTTTAAGCCCTTTCATTTTTTCAAACAGCTCATTGGTAGATTCTCTCAACTCATTGGCATGTTCCCTAAATAGATTCTTTTCTCGCACCTGCCCTTGTACTCTAGTCCAAAAACCTTTCATTTCTTCCCAAACACCACCATCAAACTCAGTAAGAGCTTCTATTCTTTCCTTTATTTCTTTTACTTCGTCTTTGAGAGATTCTGATAATTTATTAGACAATACAACAAAGTGCCATTCTGTTTTGGCTCTATTCACGATGTCTGTTCTATCTGTTTTAAGGTTATCAGGTAGTATCCCTTCGGTCATTTTTAACTCACGTGTGGCGTACTCATAGCCTTCTGGCAAAGGTACTTGGCCTCCATCGCGCCATATGTTCATCATTTTATTATAGAACTCTTCAGTAGCCTGATTTTCATTAAAAGTATAAATGCCAATCTGGTTTTCTAATTCAAGTAATTCTATTGCCAATAGAATTTTTTCATCTTTCTCATTGGCTCCCCATAGTACAATTTTAGTCTTCATTTCGCTGTGTTTTTTGGCTCTTCAGTATTAATTCAAATTGTCTTGGTATTATGCCATGACAGTTTCTTTTGTTGTTAACAGCCCTATTTTCAAAAGATGTTCAGCTATCTGTATCGCATTGGTAGCTGCACCTTTCCTCAAGTTATCAGCTACAATCCAAAGATTCAAGCCTTTTGCAATAGAATTATCCCTTCTTATCCGCCCCACGAACACTTCATCCTTGTTTTTTGCCATTAGAGGCATAGGATATACATTGTTGCTAATATCATCTAATAATACAATACCATCAGAATCCCTCAGTAATAATTTAACCTCTTCTACGTCAAATTCTTGTTCAAATTCGATATTCACCGCTTCAGAATGCCCACCACTCACTGGTACTCTTACCGCTGTAGCGGTGATTTTAATATCATTGCTATTTAGAATCTTTTGTGTCTCATTTACAAGTTTCAATTCTTCCTTTGTGTATCCATTACTACAAAATATATCACAGTGGGGTATACAGTTTTCATATATCGGATGTGGATAGGCATTATCATTACTATCCATGCCATCTTTTTCTGCATTGTACTGTTTTACAGCTTTCATGCCAGTGCCAGTATATGACTGATAGGTGGATATTACCAATCTTTTTATACCGTATGCTTTATGTAATGGCCCTAGTGCCACCACCAGCTGAATGGTTGAGCAATTTGGATTCGCAATAATTTTATCCTCTTCTGTCAATGATTGACCATTGATCTCTGGCACTACAAGTTTCTTAGTAGGATCCATCCTCCAAGCTGAAGAATTGTCGATTACGGTGGTGCCTACTTTAGCAAATTCAGGAGCCCATGTAGATGAAGTAGTCCCTCCTGCTGAGAATAGTGCTACGTCTGGCTTCATAGTAATAGCCTGATCTATGCTAACTATTGTATGCTCTTTCCCATCAAAACAAACAATCTTGCCGACTGATCTTTCTGAAGCTACAAGTATCAACTCTGTAACTGGAAAGTTTCTTTCTTTTAAAACTTCCATCATTACTCCTCCTACTAATCCCGTGGCTCCTACTAACGCTACTTTCATACTCTATTATCTCAGATAATTTATATTTGTGTTAAACGAAGATACTCTGTTATAGATTAAGAATCTAAATTTGTGCCAATGCGCATTAGAATTCACATATTTCTTCTCATTATTGTTTTTTTTCCACTTTTTCTGTGTTCGCAAACATCAGATGAGTTTGATAATGACGTGCTTGATATAAATATTTGGCAAGGTGATACAAATGATTTTGTAATAGATAAAGGCAAATTAAGACTCAACGCCTCTACCAATAAGAGCAGATCCATTCTGTACTCTCATTTTGAAAATATACCTGTTGAAGCCCAATGGAACATTGATATTATATTAGATTTTAATCCTTCTGGACAAAACAACTTAAAATTATGGTTGTTTTCTGATAGTAGTGACCCTAGAGGAGCCAATGGATATTATATATCTATAGGAGAAAATGGTGGCGATGATGCCATACTAATATATCAAAGGCAAGGAGGAGAAGATGTACTAATAGCTGCAGGGCAAGCTGGCAGGGTAGCAGAAAAACCTAATTTATCATTAAAACTTAAGCGGGGCAAAGACAATGTAATAATGTTAAATGCGCTTTACGCCAATGGATTCGAGGAGAAATTTTCGTTTGTTGCCGAAGTCATTCCTAGTGGATATTTTATTCTAGATTGTAATTACTCTTCCTCACGTGCTGATAAGTTTTTCTTTGACAATTTTTATATAGGACCTATCATTGTCGACAACATTGCTCCAACTTTAAAAAGTTTTACCGTATCAGAAAATTCTATTGTACTGGTATTTAGTGAAGCCTTAGTAAAAAGCAATACTAATCCCTCACATTTTGATTTTTTTCCTGCATTTAATATTGAGAATGTCATCAGCCCTCAGCCCGATAAACTTGAGATAATAGGTGTAGACCCTTTCGCTACAGGTATAGATTATTCTTTAGACCTTATTGATTTATCTGATATAGAAGGAAATGCTCTGGATACATTTATAAACTTTAGTCTTGCCTCTTTTGCAGCCTTAGAAGATATAGTGATCAATGAAATATTGTTTAACCCACGAGGAAGCGGTTCAGATTATGTAGAAATTGTAAATAAAACGAATCAAGTGCTTTCTCTACAAAATATCTATTTGAGTAATCAAGAAAATGGTCAACAAGAAAAAATCTTAACTCCCTCTCAAATAATGCCGGGTGAGTTTCTTGTATTTACAAAAAACAAAGAAAATATCACATCAGAATATCCTCTTCACGGTGCCAGCAATATATACGAGCAAGGCATTCCCAGTTACAATAATGACAATGGCAATGTATCTATTCGAGTTGAGATCAATGGAAAACTAAAAACAATTGACAGTTATAATTACAGTGAAAAAGATCATTTTTTACTTTTGGATGAAGAGGATGGAGTGAGTCTTGAACGGATAGATATTAACGGTGATACCAATGATAAAACCAATTGGACATCAGCGGCATCCTCAATAGGTTTTGGTACTCCTGGTATTGAAAATTCTACAACCTCCCTTTCTTCACTGATGGCAGAGTATATAACCGTAACCAATAAAGTATTCTCGCCCAATGGTGATGGTATAGACGATAAGGCTGAAATCAGGTATGAACTGCCTAGCAGCTTTGTCGCTAATGCAGTCATTTATGATATCACAGGCAGAAAAGTTTATACACTTTTAAAAAACACGACCATCCCTACAAAAGGAAGACTATTGTGGACGGGCATAGGAAGCAAAGGAGAAATTGTCACAACAGGCATTTATGTCTTGGTATTAGAGTTGTTTGATCTTGATGGAAGAGTTATACGCCACAAAGAAGAACTGGTTATAGCTCGGAGATAGGTAGTGTCTGAACAAAAACTCATCAAAATTAGAAACCGTTCTTTTGGCGATATTTCATTTTTTTTCAACGCGCTGATACTCTGGTATCACCGAATATGAAAAAACTAAATTTTCATCCAAAATATTCTATTTCATAAAATTTGACAGCTTCCGTTCATGCCCTAGGAAGAGAAAATAAAAAGTCTACTTTATCCTTTACAGTATAAATACCACAGAGAGTCATTTATTTCTATCCAGAATAAAGTGAATCAGCGCATCCATGCTAGATCGAAATGGTGAATCTTCATAAGAGAGTAAGATGTCGAGAGCTTTGGCTTTATATTCTTCCATTTTTTTATTGGCATAAGTCAAACCATTGTATTTTTTAACAAACTCCACCACCATTTTCAAAGTCTCTTTTTTCTCACTATGGTTTTTAATAGCATAGATAATTTGTCTTTTTTCTTGTTTGGTACAATTGGTAAAAGCATGAATAAGAGGAAGGGTCATTTTCTTCTCTTTGATGTCAATGCCTTTGGGTTTCCCAATATCCGAAGTGCCATAATCAAAAAGGTCATCTTTAATTTGATATGCAATTCCAGCATACTCGCCCATAAGTTTGAGATTTTCGATTGCTTTTTCATTATCTGTAGCACTGGCTGCTCCTACGGCACATGCTGCAGACATAAGTGATGCTGTTTTTTGGCGAATGATATCAAAATAAATGTTTTCAGTTATATCTAATTTTCTGGCTTTCTCTATTTGTAAAAGTTCTCCTACACTCATTTTTTCAACAGCATCAGAAACCAATTCAAGTAGAACATATTCTTTTTCCTTCATGGCCAAAAGAAACCCTCTCATAAACAAATAGTCTCCTACTAGTACCGCTATCTTATTTTTCCACAAGGCATTAATAGAAAAAAATCCGCGTCTCATATTAGAGTCATCTACCACATCATCATGCACCAGAGTGCCCGTATGAAGAATTTCTATAAGTGCCGCAGCAGTATGTGTTCTTTTAGAAATGTTTCCCACTATCCCCGCTGTGAGGAATACGAAAATGGGCCGTATTTGTTTCCCCTTGCGTTGAACGATATAATAAGTGATTCTATCCAATAGAGGCACAGAGCTCTTCATTGATTTACTGAAATGCTCATGAAAAGATTGGAGTTCCTTTTTTATCGGCTGTTTTATAGCGATAAGGTCAGCTGACATCTATCATTTTTTACGTTGCCCAAAATAGAAACAAACCATGAATGGAAATGGAATTAAGAAAAGAGATTTTAACATTTTCTCTTTTTTAACTTTAAAGTATGAGTCCACTCCGTAAACAGAAGATTTTCATAAAAAGAGTTTTTTTGGATGAAATTTGCATTTTTGGAGATTCGGTGATGCCTGAGCATCAGCTAATTGAGAAAAATGTAAAGTTCGCCAAAAGAAACTTTTTTGATTTTTTGTGTTTCCAGAGTCGACTCAAGTATGTTGCCACACCTTTTGTCTAACACTCTAGAATAACATTGATTTAGCTCTCCTTGTTCATTATAATAACTAGTGCTCTTATAAGTGTTATATGACCAGATGGATTCGGGGATATTTTCAGACTGTACGAAAAAAAAACGCAGTTATTCCCACTGCTATGGCGAATATTTTTAACGAAGTGCAGTCTCAAAAGACTACAAAATCACCTGTCACTTTATTCTTAACACGGCACGATTAAAACTATCGCGTCTCTATTGAAATAGAGTAATTCAGGTATAGTCAATTTTGGATAAAAAAAGTTCTTTTTCTACCTTATTTCAGCTATTCTTTTTCGCCATAGCTCTGCTGTGCTTCAAAAAAAGTAACAATTATCTCGAAAAAAATAACAATTTTTTACCTGCCTTGCCTGTTAGGCAGACATGCCTCAAAAGTACCCAAATGAGCAGTTACAAAATAGACAAAGGTTTCGGGATTCGAACTATAAATAAAGAATAAAATATATAAACCAACACTGATAAACCGTGGTTATAATACAGTCTCAAATGAAACTTTTAAAATAAAAACATGGAACTTTGTTCATGTATTATTATATATATATATTCATGCCCAGTTGGTAATTCTGAATTCGTTATGGAGACAAAAGACAATGTATTACCCGGGCCGCCCTTTGGTACAGATAGTGACAGTAGGTTAGCTCGGATAGAAAACACGCTCAGTCAGCTTATGAGCCAGTTAGATCAAGTGCCATCACTACTTAGCATAGCTACTGATAGTGTTGACTCTTCGATAATGGCCGCAAAACAATCAGGAGCTGATATAGATGAACACATAAAGAGCGGCATCGGATTGTTAACAAGGCTATCTGATCCAAAAATATCTACAGCACTCAATAATTTATTTGACTTAATAGAACAGGCTCCTGGCTTAATTGCGCTCACAACCGATGCAATAGATGAGAGCATGCAGAAAGCTAATCAAGGCTCGGTTAAAATTAATGATAGAATAGCTGGAGGAATTTCTTTATTGGGAAGGTTATCAGAACCCAAAATGGTGAAGAAAGTAGAACAACTTATTGACCTTAGTGATCAACTTCCTGGCCTTGTTGCTATGGGTATCGATAGTATAGATGATTTGCTTAGACAAGGTGGTGGTTCAAATATTACGTTTTTAAAATCAGTAACGGAAGCACTTTCAGAAGCTCAAGCTCAAGCTCCTGCTAAGATAGGTGGAGTCTTCGGTTTCGCCAGAGCAATAAAAGATTCAGATCGCCAAAAGACTTTGGGGTTACTAATGAATGTTATGAAAAATTTAGGTAAAAAATTATAAAATTATATAAATGTCACACCATCAGATAGTTGTAGTAGGCGGAGGTAGCGCGGGGTTAACCGTAGCGTCAATGTTACAGGTAAAAAATTCAAACCTTGATATTGCCATTATTGACAAGGCTGAAAAACATTACTATCAGCCCATGTGGACTCTTATAGGCGCAGGAGTATTTCAGAAAGAAGAATCACAACGCAATCAAGCTGATTATATACCTCCAGGAGCTACATGGATAAAAGAGTTTGTTACAACTTTTGATCCTGATAATAACAGTGTTTCTTTATCTGATGGCTCTACAGTTACCTACGACGTGCTAATCGTAACTGCAGGCATCCAACTTAATTGGGATGCAATACCTGGCCTAAAGGATAGTGTAGGTAAAGATGGGAGTGGAGTGGTAAGCAATTATTCTTATGATACCGTTGAATCCACATTTGAAGCTCTCAAATCTACAAAATCAGGTACCGCCATTTTTACGCATCCATCTACTCCAATAAAATGTGGAGGCGCCCCAATTAAAATTACCTATCTGGCTGATGATTACTGGAGTAAAAATGGAGTGCGTAGTAGTATTAAAATGAAATTTATAAAAGGAGGTCCAGGTATATTTCCAGTAAAAAAATATGCTGCTGCACTCACAAAAGTAGCCGATCGGAAGAATATAGAATGTACTTGGAAGACAGATTTAATAAGTATTGATGCTAATAAAAAAGAAGCCACTTTCAAACATCTGGAGACAGGAGAAGAAACTGTGGAAAATTTTTCAATGATACATGTTACTCCTCCAATGGGGCCACCAGAGTTTATTAAAGATAGCCCTTTAGCGGCTTCTTCCGGATGGGTTGATGTGGATAGTAGTACTACCCAACACAACAAATATAAAAACGTCTTTTCACTTGGGGATAATAGCAGCCTTCCTACCTCTAAAACAGGAGCAGCAATAAGAAAACAAGCTCCGACCACTGTAGCAAATATTTTATCTTTTTTAAGTGGTTTGTCTCTTAACTCATCTTATAATGGATATACTTCTTGTCCTTTAGTGACGGGTTATGGATCACTTATTATGGCTGAGTTTGATTATGATAAAAACCCTATGGAATCTTTCCCGTTTAATCAAGCAGAAGAACGATATAGCATGTATGCGCTTAAAGCATATGGCCTGCCGAGAATGTACTGGCATGGTATGCTCAGAGGTAGAGAATTCTGATTGTGAACACATTATACCTTGACTACACAACACATTTGTAACTACTCAATATTGTATTATTATAGAAAGACTGAAGGCCTTTAAGCTAAACCGTCACGGTCAGTTGCCCTTGGGTGAGTAGCGACTGTTGTGATTTGGTGGCATTTTTGGCCAAAAATGATAACAATTCTTTCTTGATATACAAGATATTGAGTACTTGGTGCCTGAACGAAATCATATAACCTCAGATATATCATGTGTGTATTTAGTTGATTGTCAGCATTTGGTTCGATTTTCTAACAAATTCAGACAACCAAGCATGAAACCAGAGAATCAATGGATTATGACATATTGGTCGTAGAATAAAAATACCTATTTTGTGGAATGGGCCAACTATTACTACCGATATTTCCAAGAGACACAAAGTACA
>JAZGFD010000309.1:0-18300 GCA_036479115.1 Saprospiraceae bacterium
ATAAAAAAAGTTCTTTTTCTACCATATTTCAACTATTTTATCTGGCAAGAAATTATACTTTTTTATATGCCTGATAGGCAGATAGGCCTCAAAATCGCCCACTTGAGTAGTTACATTTTTTAGATAATTATTTTTATACAATTATTTTTTTTATTAATTATTACAACTTACTATGAGAAAAATACTATTTCAAACTCTACTTTTATTTCCTTTCTTTTTATTTTCTCAAAATAATATTTCATCTCTTACTGGAGCGCTGTTATCAGAGACTCCATTAGAAGAAGACCTTCAGGAGCTATGTGACAATATAGGAGGAAGAGTAACGGGCTCAGAGGCGAATAAAAAATCAGTACAATGGGCGTATGACAAGTTTGTTGCAGCAGGAATAAATGTAAAGCGAGATGCATTTACCATGCCTTCGTTATGGCTGCCTAAATCTACCACTCTTACCATTAAGGGGTCTGCTTTTAAGCCACAAGTAGTATCTAAATCTCATTCGCCAAAAGGCGTAAGTATTGGAGAATTAATTTATATAGGTACTGGCTCAAAAGCAGAATTAGACGCTGTAGGAAGCACAAAAATTAAAGGCAAATTTCTGCTTGTTGAAATGGACATTTGTTTTGATATTAATGGTTTGTTTGCTGAATATGCCCACGCTGCATCTGTAGAATTTGAAGCGATAGAAAGAGGGGCAAAAGGAATAGTATTCATGTCGTCACGCCCCAACAAGTTACTATACAGATTTATTTCTTCCAAAGCGGTGGATAATGATATGCCACAACTTGTAATGGCACGTGAAGATGCACAAAGATGTATCAGGATACTTGATTCTGGAGAGACAATGCACATTAGGATAGAAATAGACGCAGAAACGGGAGGTTCTTTTGAATCACACAATGTGATAGGAGAAATCAGAGGTAGTGAAAAGCCGGACGAAATCATTGTAATCGGCGCTCACCTTGACAGTTGGGATCTCGGCACTGGAGCCAATGATAATGGAGCCAATGTATGCATGATGATAGACATTGCCCGGCAGATGAAAAAGAGGGGCATACAGCCTAAAAGAACAATCAGGTTTGCACTTTGGAATGGAGAAGAACAAGGGTATTACGGATCATGGGATTATACCAAGGAGCATTTAAAAAAACTAGATGATCATAAAATGGCTCTTTCTGTGGATATAGGAAGTGGTGCAATTATTGGATTTTTCACCAATGGCAGAAGTGAGCTTTTGCCTATTCTTGATAAAGTGCTAAAACCCGTAGCTGGTTTAGGCTCCTATTCGCATATAGATGCTCCAGTTGTAGGTACTGATAATTTTGATTTTATGTTGCAAGGTGTGCCTAATCTGGTGGCGGTACATAAACCTCAATTTTATGGTTCTACTTATCATTCATCTAGTGATACCTTTGATAAAGTAGATCTAAAACAACTCAAAATGAACTCTGCCATAGTTGCAGCGTTGACTTTGGGTTTTGCCAATCTATCTGAAGCAGAAGCGGCTGTTTTAGGCAGGCAATCACGGCCTGAGATTCAAAATATTTTCGATAAAAATAATTTAGAATTTACAATGCGGATGTTTAATGTATGGGACGTATGGGTGAACAAAGAAAGGGGTAGAAAGTAGACATGAAATTGTTCTTTCATAGATTTATTCACTTATTTTATCCAAAAGCTATGTTTACAAGAATGTACTTGTCTATCTTGGCGCGCACAATAAAATATAAATGGCAGTATTATCACTTGACAAGGTAGTCAAACAATATAGTAATCACCGAGCTGTAGACGAAGTGACCTTTGATGTAGAAGAAGGAAGTATTTTTGGACTTCTAGGCCCGAATGGAGCTGGAAAGACAAGCCTCATCAGAATTATTACTACGATTACAGCGGCTGATAGCGGCACGGTGAGAATAAATGGAGAGCTTCTTAATGGTAGCCACCCAGCTCAAATCGGTTATCTCCCTGAGGAAAGAGGGCTATATAAGAAAATGAAAGTAGGAGATCAGTTATTATTTTTAGCTCAGCTCAAAGGACTTTCTGCAAGAGAAGCCAAGAGTAAAATAGACAGCTGGCTCGAAAGGTTTGAAATAACAGACTGGTGGAACAAACAAGTACAAGAGTTGTCAAAAGGGATGCAGCAAAAAATTCAATTTATTGCTACTGTAGTTCATGAACCCAAATTGATGATTCTTGACGAGCCATTTTCGGGGTTAGACCCCATCAACACGAATCTAATCAAAGACGAAATTCACAGATTAAATAAAAATGGTACTAGTATTATTTTTTCCACACACCGAATGGAGCAAGTAGAAGAAGTATGTGAAGATATAGTGCTTATTAACAAAGGAAGGGTTGTGCTAAGCGGTAAAGTAGAAGATATAAAAAACACCTATAAAGAAAATATTTTCAGAGTGGGATTCAAAGGCACTGCTCCTACAGTGGATAATAAAAGATATAGCTTGGTTTCAAAATCAGAAAGTGACATAATACTTCGAATGAAATCTGACATGAGACCAAATGAATTACTCAATGACATTATTAAGCAAGGTGTGAATGTTGAATCATACAATGAAATCATGCCCACCATTAATGAAATATTCATAAAAAAAGTAGGAGAGACCAATGAATAATATATTACTTATACTTCAGAGAGAATTTTGGACTAGAGTAAAAAGTAAAAGTTTTTTACTTACTACTTTTTTAGCGCCTATTGGAATTGTCGTTTTTTATGCAGCATTGTTTTTTATCATGTCTCGTGGATCGGATAATATTAAGAACCTTGCCGTAGTGGATCGTGCAGGAATAGTAGATCAGTCTGAAACCAAACGAAATAATCTTGAATTGACTTATGATTATACAGATTTAGAGTCTGCCAAAGAAGCATATTTAGCTGAAAAAATAGATGGAATAATTGAGTTGCCGCCCATTCAAATTGAACAAACTGAATATGATATAATCTTTCATTCTGATGATCAGCTGGCTATTGACGAGACGAGCACTATAGAACGAATGTTCAGAAAAAAAGTGAGGAATTATAAAGTCCAGAAATTGGGAATAGACCAATCTCAACTTGATCTTATTGATACCGATCTTAATGTTTCTCCTAGAACAATAAAAGATACAGAAAAAGACATTTCTTCTCTTACTTCTACAGTAAGTTCTGTTTTGGGTGGAATAGTAGGTTTCTTGCTATTTATGATGGTAATGATATATGGCAGCCAAGTAATGAGAAGTGTTTCAGAAGAAAAGATCAATAGAATTGTCGAGGTATTAATATCTTCAGTCAAGCCCTTTCAACTTATGATGGGAAAGATTTTGGGGGTTGGTTCTGTTGGGTTGTTACAAGTGTTCATTTGGATTATTTTAATGATATTAATTACAGTCATAGGGACTTCAATTTTAGGTATATCCTCAATGGATTTAGGTGCTGATACAGCAGTGCTAACAGAAACAATGGCTCAGCAAGGCATTAACATTGACGACAAAATATTTATGATTTTAAAAGAACTTTCCAGTATTAATTGGGCTATGATTGTTCCATTATATATCTTTTATTTTTTTGTAGGATATTTGACTTACTCGGCATTATTTGCTGCTGTAGGCTCTGCTATGGGAGATGATGTACAGGATGCACAAGCATTAACCATGCTTGCTACTATTCCGATGGTTATCGCTTTTTATATTGCAATCGCTGCCGTTACAGCGCCGCATAGTAGTATGGCAGTTTGGTCATCGATACTTCCTTTTTTCGGGCCAGTGGTAATGCCCGTCCGGCTTGCTGTAGACCCTCCCTTGTGGCAGATTATTGCATCAGTATTAAGCTCTATTATTACAGTTATTGCCCTTACGTGGTTGGCAGGCAGAATATATAGAGTTGGCATCTTGATGTATGGCAAAAAAGCTTCGTTCAAAGAATTGGGCAAGTGGATTTTTTATAAAGGGTAGAAAAAAGGGAATGAGTGCTTAGTCAGTTGTTAAGATTGAGTCCACTCTGAAAAATCGCAAAATCAATAAAGTTGCTTTTGGCAATATTTTATTTTTCTCAACTCGCTGATACTCAGGGGCATCACCGAATTTTCAAAAATATAAATTTCATCCAAAATATTCTATTTCATAAAATTCAACCGTTTCCGTTCAGACACTAGTGCTCTGTCAAGCTATAAATGATGGGTGATTTGGAATATTTTAAGCCTGCACATCGTTGAAAAACCACTCATTTAGCTTGCTAAAATCGTAAGTTTTCCGCCTTGTTCAGCCTCAAAATATTCATCAAACCCCAGCCACCATTTAACACTTGACAGAGCACTAGTTAGACTACTGTTTTGGCTGGATAATTCTTTAAGCAAAAAAAATAAAAATTCATAAAATTTTATCGATTTGCTTTCCTTATAAACCTTATTTGTAGCAATTTTTCAAGAATTGTGAATTACCAATTTCAATATGTATTTATAACCAGCTTTGTGTTGATGTTATAATTTCTTTGCCTAGAAATTATACAATTTATGCTCATCGATGTCTTTATTTGCCTATCATTAATCTTTAAGATCAAATAAATATAGAATATGAAGATTTGGATCATTTTGACACTGGCTGTTGAGTTAGTTGTGGGCCTAATACTCATCTCTTTTCCTGAGATAGTGCCTCAGCTAAAGGGCGTAGAAGGCAACGGACTAACCATGGCTAGAATGTATGGTGCTGCAGCTATAGTAATGGCTGTATTGTGTTTTTGGACCTTACGTTATTATGCATTAGATGGAGTGATAGATCTTTTTTTACACGTCATGATTGCCTTTCAGTTTCTAGCCACTACTGCCATTGTCATCAGTTATGTCAAAGGTGAAAATGTGGATGCACGGCCTATCTTATTACATTCTGTATTTTTAGTGGGTTATATATATTTCTATATTAAAAGAAAATAACAACATGAGAGCATTAATATGTGATAAATGGGAACTTCCATCCGCTTTAATAGTCGGGGATCTTCCTGCTCCAAGCCCTGGTCCTAAAGAAGTATTGATAAAAATAAAAGCCTGTGGAGTTAACTTCCCGGATGTACTTATCGTACAGGGGTTATATCAATTCAAGCCTCCTTTTCCTTTCTCTCCTGGGGGAGAAATATCAGGTGTGATAGAAACCGTAGGGGCAGATGTTAAAGGCTTTGAAAAAGGTCAAGAAGTGGTAAGTATGATAGGTTGGGGCGGCATGGCCGAATATGTGGTAGCTAATAAAAATGTAGTGTTTCCTAAGCCTCCTAGCATGTCACACACTGTAGCTTCTGCATTCCTAATGGTATATGGCACATCATTTCACGCATTAAAAGACAGGGCCAAATTAAAAGAAGGCGAAACCTTACTTGTCTTAGGAGCATCTGGAGGAGTAGGATTGGCGGCCGTAGAGCTCGGCAAACTTATGGGTGCTAAAGTCATAGCAGCAGCCAGCACAAGTAAAAAGTTAGAAATCTGTAAAAGATATGGCGCTGATGAAGTCATAAACTACACTACCGAAAATTTAAAAGATCGAATAAAAGAACTTACTGATGGCAAAGGCGCTGATGTAGTATACGATCCTGTAGGGGGAGATTTCTCTGAGAAAGCACTGAGGGCCACAGCTTGGAAAGGGAGATTTTTAGTTGTTGGGTTTGCAGCAGGTGATATTCCGAAAATCCCACTCAATTTGGCATTGCTTAAAGGGTGTGATATAGTAGGTGTATTTTGGGGTTCTTTCGCTCAAAGAAACCCTGCTGGCCTCATGCAAAATACAATGCAACTCATACAATGGTACCAGAGCGGCAATATAAAACCTCATATCCATGGCACCTATTCTTTAGATGAAGCACCTAATGCTATTATGGCACTCATGAATAGAGAAGTAAGTGGCAAGGTAGTAATAAAAATATAAAGAAAAAAAGTACCCACTTTAGCTTCGGGAGCCAAATGAGTACTTTTCATTACTGTTATTGAGATTGATTTAATTGGTATCTTAATCTATTTTTATCATTTTAAATACTCTGGTCTTTCCTTCAAAACTCATTTTACCGAAATACACTCCACCTCCCTGCCCTAATTCTTTTCCAGTAATAATCCAGTTTTGTGACCCTGCATCAAAAAGCTTTGTACGGTCTAAAACCAATCGGTTTTGAGCATCAAATAACTCTAGTTCTACCATTCCACCTCTCGGTAAGTCAAATGATAATATGGTACGTTCACTCCATGGGTTAGGATCATTTTGTACATCACTGAATTCTTCGCTAGGTGTTTTGGCTCTTTCTAGCACCAAACCAAATGTCTCATCATTATCATATCCTTCAGAGTGAAAATAGCTGCCTTTCGACGAAAATTTTAAATCATAGTTCCACTCATTTCCAGATTGGCTTACCAATAGAACACGCCATAATACATCACCCTCTTGTACTGTTATATCTTCATTACTGGCCCAACTGATATATATATTACCTAATTTACTAGTATTATAATTATTACTTTCCAGACCAACTTGGGCGCCACTAATATTCGCAAATGATAGAATTTCAGAATTATACTGCATTGAGATTTGAAGTCCTGATAAGCTCATTTTTTCTGTTGCCTTTATACTTATTTCCCTGTAACCACCCAAGTCTATAATGTCATAAGCCAATACCTTTTCATTAATACTTCTCGTATCAGTCAATAAGTCATGCACCGCATCTCCAGTCACATCTCCCATTTTTATACCTACAAAATCTACCTCAGTATCTTGAGACAAAGACTCTATAACATAAGCCTCAGTGGTCACTTTTTCACTATTATCACTCACAAACCTCCAACTATCATAATCAAGTGTTTCAAAACCTAAGATGTGTTTTCGTAGCATTACCAAATCAAGAGCATTTATAGATCCATCATGGTTAATGTCACCTGCCATCTCTCGATACTTATTATCTAGAGGTTCTAAACCGATAATATGCCTCTGTATTTTAATCAAATCTAAAGTGGAAACACCGAGCCAATAGTCAGATTCAAGTTCAGCCATGATTTCGTAATTTACATTGGCTTTCAACTGTCCAAATTCATAATTCCCATACTGATCTGTTTCACTATATTCTCCATTAGAATTACTAATAGACACACCAGGAATTCCTATACTTTGATAAGTAAAAACCAACCCACTCACGTTATGACTTAATCCTAAAGGTGCATCATTAACCAATGCACTATTGCTTACACAGGTGGCAGTATCTCCTTGTATTAAAGTACTAATCATACACGTAGCAGCATTTCCCAGTGCGTCGCTTACTTGTAGCATAATCATGATTGTATCTCCAATATTATCACAATCAAAATTAATTTGATTGGCAAATGTGGTACTATCCATATGTCTCACCATCTTAGTAACAGGACCACCACATGCATCTACTGAATGAATATCAAAATTATCAGCAGGCACATCAATATTTCCAGATTGAGAAGGTATCACTACTACTATTTCGCTTTCACAAAGGGTAAGAGGAGCAGTGGCATCAGTTACTATTACCACTAAAGTATCTCTTACCTGATTGTGACAAATATCTTTAATTACATAAAATATATGATTGGTATCTACTCTAAGATTGACAATACCACCATTTTTATCCAAGAAAGCACCAGAAGGGGTAAACATATCTACTTTTACACTGGCTTCATTGCATGTCTCTGAAAATGTAATAGCTGGCAGGTCAACATCAGCCGAACAAATGTTACTAGATGTAGCCACTCTCATCGTATCTGGTAGTCCGCTTATAGTAGGAGCTACAGTGTCTATTACAGTAATCATCTGCCGCCTTTCAAAAATATTATCCCTGCCATTTCTCCATTCATTTATTGTCCAAGTACGTAATGTTACTTGCTTACATGGGCTTTTTATTAGTATTTGATCATTATAGAATGCAGCTGTATTACACAGTTTTGTCTGTGTAGAAATAGGGATGCCTTCTATTTTTACTTGGCCTGATACCGCTGGATCAATAATTACATTTATTCCGCCTACAATGTCACATGAAAGGGTGGTATCTTGAGGAAGCATTAGTTGATTCACAAAATCCAAGCGATTTACCAAAATAGTTTGACTGCATGTATCAGACAAGTTGCCAATCGCATCTCTAAGCTGCCATATTCTTTTTATTTTTTGTATAAATGGGCCAGAGGATAATTCTTCTATGTCTTCATCCAACAATAGTGTGTCAACATCGCCACAATCAGCAATGAACCCAGTAAAAATTCTTTGGCTTGCTTCAAGGCAGGAAATGGTATCATTTGGAGCACAGGTGATATTGGGTGGGTCTTTATCTTCTATACAAAATTTTGTGGTATATCCCAGTGTGTCACACCCATCTACAAAGGCAGTCACGTCTAAGCATGTGCCAACAAAATAGGAGGGAATAATACTGTCCGTTCTAATCGTACCACTAGTATCTATGTATTCATATCTCAATATATCAGCAGAATTAGGCATAAAACCACTGCCTACAAAAAAATATTCCGGCAATATTTTGGTTTGGCAATTGTTGCCAATGCTTATGTTGATTTTTGTCCTAAAAATGAGAGAGTCACACTCTAATGAGGTCAATGTCAATAGACTTAGATTATGAGAAATCTTATTGCCCCTTTTTATAAATATATTGGCTTCAGGAAAAAGGTATTTAGATTTGGAAAAGCTATTATTAAACGCATTGTGACTGGTCTCAATAGCGCTCATGTCCATACTATTCACAGAAATATCTGCATCGCCATATTCTGCTGTTGTATTGATATATGTGGATTTACTAAGTAGAGGTAAATAAGCATATGACCTCTTATTTTTTACATAGCGCTCTGAAATATCAACGTTGTCAACATTAATATTGGGTTCTGTCATTGACTTAAAAGCAAATGACTGAACGGCAAAAAGCATGGATATGGCAAAAGCATTTAGCACAAGCCATGTAGGTTCTAATGTCCTTCTCATAGACGTAGTTCTCTTATCTTGGTTGAAATATTTCTTACCCAAATGGGTTAAGAAGCATTCTTAGGTAGGTATAAAAAATGTATTATCCTTAGTAAAGTAGGTTTTGAAAAGCAAATATATTACAAATTTTAGTAATATGTAAATCTTTGATATAAAAAGTTTTATGCATTTTTTATCTCCTTTTTTAAAATAGGCACATAATTTGGACTGTTTGTATTAAATATAGAAATTCTAATATCCATATAAGGACTATATGAGTGTATTGCTGCAAAAGGTTGTACAATATGTACAAGAAGAATATTCCCGCCCACATTGGGCTGAGTTTGATTATCATAATCTTTCACATTCACATAATGTAGCTAGAGAAGTAAAATATTTAGCCCAAGCAAGTAAGCTTTCAAAAAAAGAAATAGAAATTTTAGAAATAGCTGCGTGGTTTCATGATTTGGGATATGAGCAAGGCGTAGTTGGTCATGAAATGATTAGTATAGAAATTTCAAAAGCTTTCTTAATTAAAGAAAATGCTCCTGAAGAAACCATTGACCAAGTAAGTGCTTTAATCAAAGCCACTTGCCCAGAATTTAAAGACTTTCAATCCCTTTCCCAAAAAATAATTTGTGATGCTGACCTGAGTAATGCTGGTCTCAAAGGATTTAAAAAATGCAGTAAAGCCCTCAGAAAGGAGTGGTTTAAAATACAAGATCGAAAGTATAGTACTAATGAATGGGCTCTTTTACAAGTTCAGTTTTTATCAAATTTAAATTATCTATCTGAAGCTGGTAAAATCAAATACAATAAAAGAAAATCCAAGAATTTAAAGAAGTATGAAAAAAAGGTGACAAAAAAATCCTCCTCTCAACATTGATTTCTGAGAAATTACTTTTTTGACTTTGATTTTGACTTCGGCTTAGGCATAGACTTAGACTTAGACATAGACATAGACATAGACTTAGACTTAGACATAGACATAGACTTAGGCTTTTTCGAAGGTTCTTTTTTTATTGATTGTTCTTTTTCCTTTTTCTCTGTTGGCTTATTTTCTTCCTCCCCTCTTTTCTCTTCCTCCACCAGAAGGCCTCTCTCTTTTAAAAATTTAAACCATTTGACTACTTTCTTTACATCGCTAATCATTACTTTATCCTCATCATAATCAGGCAAAACCTTGGAAAAATATGTAAAAAGATCAGCTCTACTCGCATTTGGTTCTGGTAATGGCAGGTCTTTTAAGTCCTTCTTCATTTTTCGAAAAATTTCTGAAAGCTCAGTGCTATCACTCTTGGTATAAATAGCCACCGTTTCCAACGGTGTAAATTGATGCTTACGGCTAGAAGCAAATTTAGTTTTTTGGGTATCGATTTCTCGGATAAGAAGGCCATTTGTTCGGGTAGCTACCAATTTGTACAAACCAGGCATAGCACTTACTGCAACAAAATCTTTCAAATTCATTTTTCTAAAATTTTCGCAAATAACGTCATTATTATCACATCTTGCCAATTATATGTATAGTAAGTAACAGTCAATCACAAGCTTGTCTATTTCTCATGCCATTCTATTCATTTTATAAGCAACGTATTGTTGATTTTTAAAGCGGGTATAGGGGGCATTTTTTCTGAATGAGAACAGATTGAGGTATACAATAATTCAGATTTTAGAAATCACGGGGTCTCTCAATTGCAATAGGGTTTTTCAAGAATTTTGACTCAATCTCATTTTCATATTCTCTTGATTTTCATGCCATTATAGATTGTTAATGTAAATACTCAATATTGTAATTATCATAAAAAGGCCAAAGGCCTTTAAACTGAATAACCAAGGGTAACGGCCTTGGTAAAGTAGTGATTGTTATGATTTGGGCGCCTACTGAGGTGGTGTGCTTTTGGGCTTAAAAATTATATTTTTTAATAGACACAAGCTATTTTCGCATTAATAGTAACCCAGAGTTGAACCTGAAGGGTTCATATGATTATAAAGAATAGACGATAATCGGTACATCCGACCCCGACAGCGTCGTATTTCTTCAATACAAATAAAACCCTACGAATATTAAATCCCTACAGGATTCATAGATCGGTTCTGGACATGCTATTAGAATGGCGAAGGTCAAGGTTAAAATATCTGGCTTGTTTAACATCAGGCCAACATGTCTTCTGTACCCTAAGGTCTGTTTGTGATACTTTGAGAAAAAGAACCCTCAATATGCACTCTACTATGATGCAAATAGTCCAAACTTAATTCTCTTTTAATGGTACCTGAGTAGTCACTGATTTGGCGATTTTTGACATGTTAGAAATTATTTTGAAAAAACAGATCTTATAACATCCAACGATTTAATAGTGCCAAAGCCGTCAAGATGATATTTGTAAAACAAGATGAGTTGATCTAATATTTTATCTCTGAGCTTCTTTGGTACCCTGTCTATTCTTTTTAACATAATTTGATGTAGTGCCACACTACTATCTTTATCCATACTATACTGAGGCCCAAAATCACGATCAGAATAACACCCATCTCTATAGCTGAGATAGCAATTATTTTCGGTATAATCATTTTGAATAGCAAACCCCAAATGCTTGCTTAATCCCAATAAAAACTGAATGTGTAAAAGTGATAGCCGCGATAGTTCTAATTCATCTAATCTCAATAAGGTAGCCCGTATGAAATCAAACAAGTGAGGATTGGCTTCTGTTTCTTTTATTGCTTTGGCACATACTTCCATCATGAACACTCCAAGGCATGATCTCAATACATCAAAAGGTATCTTTTGATACAACTGATCTGCCTTAATCTCCTTGATTCTTATAAGTGAATTGGTATCTTTATTATAACTCACAAAATCCACTAGGCCCATCACTTGCAGTAACCCTGCTTTTGTTTTGGCTTGTTTTGACCTTATTCCAGATATGATAAACGATCGTCTACCTTTATCCAATGTATACATATCGAGGATCATACTGGACTCACTGTATTTTACAGTACGTAAAAGAATACCTTGTGAATGAATGTACATGACTCAAAGCTGCAAAAAAATATCTTAGTGAGTTGACTATTTTCAGTCCTCTTTACCTTTTTCTTAGTGGTTGAATGAGAACTATCATTTTATACAAATGAATTGTTTTTGTAACTACTCAGGTAGTATCAATTTTGGATAAAAAAAGTTTTTCTATCATATTTGAGTTATTTTTTTAGCCATAGCTCTGCTATGCCATACAAAATGAGCTTTATCTGGCAAAAAAATAATAATTTTTTATCTGCCTGTTTGGCAGACAGGTCTCAAAAGTGTCCACCTGAATAGCTACAACATATACTTTTTGAAAATTTTGTGATATTGCAGCATTAACTGGGTGAAAGAAAAAGCCAAACATAATTTGGGTTAAGAAAAAACTGAAATTTGCTTCCCACTAAAAGATAACGACAAGGCTCAAAACACACTAAATACACTTAAAATAGCTATAACCATAACAACAATTAGCAATCTGTATGCCCAAATTTGAGCATTCGGGAAGGTAGAAGCGTATTGCGCCGCCAGATAACCTCCTGTCATTTGGCCAATGCCTATTACTCCACCTACCTTCCAATCTATAAGTCCTTGATACTGGAATATAGCAATGACAACGATGTGGTACAAAAACACTACAAGATTTTTTATAGCATTAGACTCAATAAGATTATAACCCAATAGCAGTACCGTTACGGCTAAAAACAAAACACCCATTCCCATCTGAATGAACCCACCATAAAAACCAAGACATATGTAGAGAGGAATAGAAACAAAAGCAGGAACATTGCGATAGTCGCTTACTTCACTCATCCACTTTTTAGGCTTAATGAGCACTACAAAAAAGAGAACAATCAATAAGAACTTAAATACTTCTTTGAATTGTGCATTTGAAATATTAATGGCTACATAGACGCCCAAAACAGCACCCAGTGTCATCCAGATGATCATCGTCTTACTTTTTGCAAAGTCTACTTTTTTATTTTTAATAAAAGCATAATTGGCACTGAGGCCTTGCATCAGAATCCCTACACGATTTGTACCATTTGCTACATTTGCAGGGAGGCCCATGAGCTCAGTAAGGATAGAAAGGGTAATGGCTGAGCCATTACCTGCTAAAGTGTTAATGATGCCTGCAAGGAGGCCTCCTATTATTGCTACTATTATTTGAAGAATGGATAATTCCAAAAATTGCTATGTTTGATTGTAGAGAGATCTTGAATTCAGCAAGCCCTTCGTTTTATTGACTTCAAAATTGGTTCAATTAAAAAAGGCTGTCCACATATGCAGACAGCCTTTACTTTATTGTAACTATTTAGTTACACTTTATTTTATGGTAGCCTATTTTTTTAGCAAATCTCGGATTTGTCCTAATAGTTCTTCTTGTGTAGGCCCTGCAGGTGCTGCTGGGGCTGGAGGGTTTACTTTGTTTTTCATTTTTACCATCCAGAATAAAACACCCCCAACGATAATTAGATTAATAATACTAGTAATCCAGTTTCCCCACTTTATAGCATTGGTAACTACACCATCAGCATCTGTAGCAAGTATTGTTTGATGAGCGGAGAAGTCAATTCCACCAGATAACATTCCGATTAATGGCATCATAATATCACTAACAAAGCCATTGACAACAAGGCCTACAGCACCTGCTAGAATAACAGCAATTGCGAAGTCAATGACATTGCCTGTCATAATAAACGCTTTAAATTCTTTCCACATAGTTGATTTATTTTTGTTTTTAATAAAAGGTAATTACTCAGGTGGTATCAATTTTGGTTAAAAAAGGCTTTTCCGCCGCCATACAACTGAATAGATACAATAAAAGATCAAGATACATTTATATTACGATGAGAAGTATAAAGAGTCCCAGGAAACACTAAAAGCAATACCAATTCGGGGTTTTTTAACACTTGTCAATACATTAAGAAGGGTTTATTTCAATAAAAGAATCTTTTAAAAACTTGCCCATGCTTTCACACAAGAAAAACGCAGTTACTGGTCTGAAAACGTTAAAAAACTTTGATGTTTCATGCGTTGTATAGGTTGTATTTGGGAATATCTGCCAAGAGAAAGGTAAAATCTTTGGGGTATGAGCTGACATGGCAAATGAGAGCAGATTTATTATCAATTGCGCTACTAAAAAAGTAACTCTGCCATAATTTACTTTTACTACTTTCGATACATGAAAGTAGAAGTATTAAAAGATTTATTTCCCGAGTTAAGTAAAGACCTTTCTTTCTTAGAAGAAATAAAGAAGCATGGAGAGATAAAAAAAATGAAAAAAGGGGAGGTCATAATAGAATATGGTGATTATATCCAGTTTGTCCCATTAATGATCTCTGGCTTGCTCAAAATCATGAGAGAAAGTGAAGAGGGCGATGAGATGCTTTTATATTTTCTGGGATCTGGCCAATCTTGTGCTGCCTCCTTTAGCTGCTGTATGGTAAGAAAAAGAAGTGAGATTAAAGCAATATGTGAAGATGAAACCGTTATTCTAAAAATTCCTTTAGAAAAAGCAGATCAATGGATGGGAAAATTTCCCGTTTGGCGAAATTTTGTTTTAGAAATGTACGATAGAAGGATGTTTTCACTTATTGATACTATAGACAGGGTCGCTTTTGCGAAATTAGACGAAAAGCTTCTTTACTACCTACAAGAATATAGCATTCATAGTCAGGGAAAAATAATCCATATTTCTCACCAAGAAATAGCCAATGATTTGAATGCCTCTCGTGAATCGATATCCAGATTGTTAAAAAAACTAGAATCACAAAACATAGTGGCTCTTGGTAGAAATGAGATTAAGGTGTTAACCCTGTGATGTGAATCACAAAAACTCATTTGTTTTATAGTCACCTTTGCATCAATAAAAATAGGTAACTATCCAAGCGGTATCAATATTCACTTAAAAAAGAACACCTTCTGAAGTTTTAAAAAAAATATTTATGAATAAATATATCCCCTTGATTGATACCATAAAAAATTATAATAAAAATCAAATCAAGGGTGATTTGTCAGCAGGTCTCACCGTAGGAGTAATGCTTATTCCTCAAGGTATGGCTTATGCAATGATAGCTGGCCTTCCTCCTATCTATGGTTTGTATGCATCTACCTTACCTCTTATTATTTATGCTCTATTGGGAACTTCTCGGCAGCTTGCCGTTGGGCCAGTAGCTATGGTTTCTTTATTGACAGCATCCGCTGTAGGTCTTATGGCAGAAGGAGGAACTGAAGCATACATCGAAATGGCGATCATACTCGCTCTTTTGGTAGGCTTGATACAGTTTTTCCTTGGTATTTTTAAGTTGGGTTTTTTGGTTAATTTTCTTTCACATCCTGTTATAAGCGGTTTTACCTCTGCTGCAGCTCTGATTATAGGAATGAGCCAATTAAAACATCTACTTGGAGTGGATATAGCACGTAGTCATTACATTCATGAAATTATCATTGCCGCGGCCAACCAAATTGGCAATATTAATTGGACCAGTTTCTTAATAGGTTTGGGCGGTATAGGCTTAATTATTGGAATAAAAAAAGTCAATAAATCCATTCCTGGTTCTCTCTTAGCGGTGCTATTTGGTATTCTAGTAGTATGGGGATTTGGGCTCATTGATCAAAATGTAAAAATTGTAGGAAGCATTCCACATGGGTTGCCAGATTTTGGCTTACCAACATTAGATTTTGCAACTTTAAAATTACTCATCCCTGCTGCATTGGCTATCTCTTTGGTCAGTTTTATGGAAAGTATAGCTGTAGCTAAAGCAATTCAAGCCAAACATAAAGATTATAAAATTGTGCCTGATCAAGAGTTGATTGCACTTGGCCTTGCCAATGTAGGTGGGGCATTTATCCAGTCCTACCCAGTCACTGGTGGGTTTTCCAGAACAGCCGTGAATGACCAATCAGGAGCTAAAACAAGTATAGCATCTATCATAAGTGCCTTGCTCATCGTGCTTACTCTTTTGTTTTTAACACCATTATTCTATTTTCTTCCCAATGCCATTCTTGCCTCTATCATAATGGTAGCTGTATTTGGATTGATTGATATAAAAGAAGCCAACCATCTTTGGTCTGTCAACAGATCAGATTTTTGGATGTTATTTGTGACATTTATAGCAACATTGGTTTTGGGAATAGAACAAGGCATAGGCATAGGTGTGATTTTATCTTTATCAATGATAATCTATAAGACTACTCGTCCTCACATAGCTGTATTGGGCAAGGTGCCGGATACAATATTCTATAGAAATATTGAAAGGTTTGACCAATTAGAAATACGCCCAGATTTGTTGATTGTTCGCTTTGACGCACAGTTGTATTTTGCTAACATTAACTTTCTTAAAGACAATCTCGAAGAGCTCATTGTTGAAAAAGGAACATCAATAAAAGCAATTATTATCAATGCAGAAAGCATCAATAATATCGACAGTAGCGCCATTGTAAACTTGAATGACATTGTTACTTCACTTAGAAATGCAGGCATTGATATTTTCTTTTCTGGCGTAAAAGGGCCGGTTAGAGATGCTATGGATTTAGGAAAATTAATAGATAATATAGGTGAAGACAACTTTCATATGTGTGTCCAAGATGCTGTAAATGCCTTTGATAATAAACCTCAAAGAGCGCATTTGGAATTTACTTCGCAAAGCAATGTGTAAAATAATTTTGTCTTTATCCAATTGTTTCGTTAAGCGAGGCAACACATTGTTTTGATTTTGGATTTGGATTTGGATTTGGATTTGGATTTGGTAAACTAAAAGACATGAAAATATGAAAAATGCAATAGGTCTTGACACTAATAAGTCTATTATTTTAGCTGGCCATCTCAATGGCCTTCTAGCTACGTATTCTATTTTTTATCAAAATACGAGAGGATATCATTGGAATATAAAGGGTGAAAATTTTTTTGAGCTACATCTCAAATTTGAGGAATTATATAACGATCTCTTACTCAAAATAGACGAAATAGCAGAACGTATACTTACACTTGGAGCCACACCAGAACATAAATATTCTAATTATTTAGCTGTATCATCAATAAAAGAAAGTAGTCAAATGCATGATGGCTCAAAGGCGATTAAAAGTATATTAATGGCTTTCACTGTAATCATAGGATGTCAAAGAAAAATACTAAAACTATCAGAAGAGGCCAGTGACGAAGGCACTAATGCCCTAATGAGTGATTATATAAGAGCACAAGAAAAACTCGTCTGGATGTATTCTGCCTATTTGAAAAAAGAAAAATAAAATGGTGTAATGTTTCACTTCCTTCATGTTCGTCGCAATTGTGTTTCAGGGATGAAATTTAGCATGCTATTGTTCCTGGAGCACGAGTGCTTTGTCAAGTGTTAAATGATAGCAAAGATTTGAGAATACCAACCGCAATAGAAATAAATCTACACCTTCAATTTAGAATAATCTTTGGAGTTTAATATTGATTTTTTGCCAGAAAGGTATGTATCTACCACAATAGCGGCTTCTCTTCCTTCTGAAATGGCCCTCACCACCAGAGATTGCCCTCTGTGCATATCACCTGCCACAAATACCTTCTCTACTGATGTAGAATAATCAGTGGCTTTTACGTTTCCTCGGTTGTCCAGCTCTACTTCCAGTTGGTCTAATAATCCTTCTTTTTGTGGGTGTACAAACCCTACTGCAAGTAGAGCCAGTTCGCAAGGTATCAATCGCTCTGATCCTTGTTTTTCAATGGGCTTTGATTTTCTTGATTCTTTATCAATTTTCCATTCTATATCTACTATTTTCAAATGTGTCAACTCCCCATTGTCATTTCCCACAAACTCTTTAGTAAGTATGCTCCATTCTCTTTCGCATCCTTCTTCATGCGATGTAGAAGTACGAAGCTGCATCGGCCATTGTGGCCACGGCGTTGACTCTGCCCTGCTTTTTGGTGGTTGACCTAACAGTTCTATTTGTGTAATTGATTTGGCTTTTTCTCTATTTGATGTGCCTACACAATCAGATCCTGTATCTCCACCTCCTATCACAATTACATTTTTACCAGTGGCTGTAATAGGTCCTTCGCTTAGATCAATTTTTGAAAAAGTATGCCATTGATCTAAATCTTGGCCTTCCACTTGCCTGTTTTTTTGTTCTAAAAACTCCATTGCAAAATGTACCCCTTTCAGCTCCCTGCCTGGCATAGGCAAATCTCTAGGCACCGTGCTTCCTCCAGTCAGCACTATTGCATCGTATTGGACTTTAAGTGTACCAGCACCTATATCTATTCCTACATTTACACCTGTACAAAATTTTATACCAGAAGCTTCCATCACTCCTACTCTTCTTTCTACAACCCATTTTTCTAATTTAAAATCAGGAATACC
>JAZGFD010000310.1:0-8477 GCA_036479115.1 Saprospiraceae bacterium
GATAAAATTCAAGAGGTATTTCTCAGATATTCAACGTGTTATGTCTGAGATTATGTGATTTCGTTCAGACACTATTGTAGGCTTGTCTTTAGTCTTTAAACCCAAATCAATTCTCGTTTTAGTGGCTCATTTGATTGAAACAAACGTAACTACTCAAGTGGTGTGCTTTTGAGATAAAAATTGATCCCACCTGAGTGCCACCTGAGTGAGTGCATTTCAGATTGTCGTTAATTACCTCAGAGAAGAAGCATTATGTTAGCTATATAATGAGATACAGCTAGCTTTGGCAAAACTTTAATCAATAAAAAATTGTGGCAAATCGACAATTTGAAATGCACCTACCCGAGTAGTTCCAATGTTGTTTGTGTCTGGGTAAAAATATTTTTACTATACATTAAAGCTCGAATTCAGAGTACTATAATGAAGGCCTATAATGTTTCTTGTCGATGATCATTTTGGCTAGAATCTCTCTTAATATCTCAGAAGTTCCTCCACCTATAGGCCCTAATCTGCTGTCTCTCATAAGACGAGCTAAGGGAAACTCTTCCATATATCCATAACCGCCCAACATTTGTAAGCATTCATACATGACCTTATCAGAAACTTTAGTGGCTTGGAGTTTAGCCATGCTGGCCTCTTTCACTACATATTCTCCATTTACCAGACGCTCCATAGTGTTATAATTAAAGGATTTGACTATTTCTACTTCGGTGCAGATATCGACAATTCTATGGCGAAGTGCCTGAAACTGATTTATCGGTTTACCAAAAGCCTTACGATCACTCATATATTGCAAAGTATACTCAATGGCATACTCACTTTTAGCATGTGCATTGATGCCCATGATAAGTCGTTCTAAAGCCAAATGCTGCATAAGATATCCAAAGCCCTTCCCTTCTTCTCCCATGAGATTAGCCTTAGGTATTCGCACATCATCAAATGATATTTCGGCAGTATCTGATGCCCTCCACCCGAGCTTGTCTAATTTAGTAGCTGATACGCCTTTTGTATCTCTATCCACTAAAAAAATGCTGATTCCTTTTGATCTTTGAGAACAGTCTGTTTTGGCTGATACTACTAGGTAATCACTATATACTCCATTGGTAATGAAGGTCTTAGAGCCATTGAGTATGTAATGATCGCCATCTTTATCAGCCCTTGTGAGCATGCCTGCCACATCAGAGCCTCCAGAAGGATCGGTGATACAAAGACATCCGATTTTTTTTCCTTCTATGCTGGATCGTAGGTATTCGCGTTTTATCCTATCGTCTCCTTCTGAGTTTAAATGTTGCATTGCAAGATAGGTATGAGCCCACATCGCAGCAGCAAAACCCGCTGAATTTATTTTTTGCAATTCTTCAAGAAAAATAAGGGTGTAAAAATGGTCAAGGCCTAAGCCTCCATAAGCTTCTGGGTAGGTAAGTCCGAAATATCCCATTTCGCCAAATTTTTCCCAAATCCATCTATCAATATGTCCTGTTTGTTCCCATTTCTCTACATGAGGGCATACTTCTTTATTTAAAAAATCTTTGAGTCCTTGCCTGAATAAATTGTGTTCTTCTGTAAAGATATTCCTCATAAGGATATTTATTTGTTAAAGGAACAAATCTTTCATTAATAGTTTCAATATAATTGCATTATTATTCATCCTCCCCTCCATGTACTCTTTACCTTAATTTTTAAGCATCTGTTATTCTCATTTTTACTACATTTATTTAGAGGTTAAACGAGAATTGTCATTTTTTACAAACTGAAACGCTATTTAACATCCTCCGTCTCCCCTTTGGTTAACAACATGGTCAACCAGAATGGCACAAATCCATATGACTTATGCAACATTCTCATTTTCCATCCTGTAATCTGAAATGATTTTCCTTTTTGGAATGCTTTCCAAATATCTGATACTACCTCTTTTGTAGTGGTTGTTACCATGCCTTTATTAAATGTAGTGACATTGGCCATATCACCTGCATTTTTAAAATTGGTATCTTTTATTGCAGCTGGGCAAATGGTAAGCACTTTAACTTTCGAGTTTTGCATTTTCAATTCTTCATTCAAACCTCTAGAAAAGTGCTTTACAAAGGCTTTTGTTGAAGAATATGTAAGCAATCTAGGGACTGTTTCAAAAGAACTGTTTGATGAGATATTGATGATATTTCCACCATTTCGTTCTACCATGTCTTTTAAAAAAAAACGAGTAAGAAGGTATAAGGCTCGGATATTGAGATTTATCATGGCCAATTCTTGTTGGATATTTATATCGTTAAGGTAACCATAAGTGCCAAATCCTGCATTATTGACCACTACATCAATCCGGCCTATATTTTTGGCCCAATCGTATACTTCACTACAAGATTCTTCGATTGACAGATTTTTAGTCAAAGTATGCACTTCTATTGCCGGAAAATTCTTGAGTATCTCAGTTTTAGCTTTTGCCAATTCTTCTGTTTCTTTGGATACCCATAAAAGTCGATAACCATCAGCCGCAAATTTTTTTGACAATCCATAACCTATACCGCTAGACCCTCCAGTTATTAAAACTGTTTTTAAACCCATATTACATCATTCTTATTCTCATGCCAATTCAAATAATTTTTGAGATAATTTTCATCCAATTTTCCTCTTTTAACTTTTAATGTAGGAGTCAACAATTCATTCTCAATAGACCATGTTTTTTGATCAATTACTATAGTAGAAATTTGGGTATATGATGCCAGTGTCTTGTTCAATACCTTCATTCCATTTCTAAACGATTCTTCTACTACTTTTTTGTCAGCGGTTTGGCCTATTTCTGACAAATTAACCAAAGCCAATGGTTGTGGCATTCCTAATCCTACGACACAGCATTGTTCGATAAAATCATTTTTAGCTAATACTTCTTCCATAGGGTTAGGGGTGATAAATTCTCCTTTTGCTGATTTAAAAGCATCTTTCACCCGACCTATTACCCTGACGTAACCTTGAGCATCAATAGTCCCTTTATCTCCACTATGCATCCATCCATCTCTTAGTACTTCCGCAGTTTTCTTGGGGTCTTTATAATAACCAGTCATGATATAAGGTGTTTTCATTAATATTTCTCCCGTTTTCTCATCGATTCTAACTTCACCTAATGGTATGGCTTTGCCGACAGAATCTTGAGGAGTATCAGGATCTACACCATTGGTCATAGCGCCACATACTTCTGTCATGCCATAGGCTTCGATCAAATGAAGCCCTAATTTCTTATACCAATCTTTTAAATATCCCGGTGTAATCGCAGCACCTGTAGCTACTATCTCTGCATCTCTCAGGCCAAGGCCTGTACGTATTTTTTTCTTAATAATACCAGATACAATTGGTATTTGTAACAAAAAATCAAATTTTTTCTTTGGTATTTTTGCCAAGACTCCAAGATAAAACTTAGTCCAAATTCTTGGTACTGCAAAGAGTATATTAGGTTGAGTATCCTGAATGTTTTTTGCAAATGTATCTAACTTTTCTGCAAATGAAATAGAACCTCCTACACACAATGCAGGAATCTCCATACCCATTCGTTCACCTACGTGATTCAGAGGAAGAAAGGAAAAAAACTTTCTTTCTTTCATTTTAAATATTCCGATCCAATTCGTCTTTTTTTCATTGGCCATAATAAGAGAAGGGGTACGATGTATGTGCATAACACCTTTTGGAGTACCAGTTGTACCTGATGTAAACTTAATAGTCCATAGGTCATCCAGATCCGGAATATAATTATCCATTAATGGTTGGTACTTTGCCATCACATTTTCCCATTTTTGACCTATTTCTACATCCGCATTACCTACATAGTGAGGGTATCGTATTGGTTTAATTTCCTTAGTAATTACATCTCCTTTGTCTCCCCATTTATCTAATTTACCTAAAAATACAGCTTTCGCATCACTAAGTTCTAAAACCTCTTTTAGTTGTTTTTTTGCTAAACTAGCATATAGCGGAACAGACACAGCGCCTATCATCATAATAGCTAAATCAGACAAAATCCAATGGTAACAATTTTTAGAATAAATGGCAATGTGGTCGTTTTTAGTTAAGCCAATGTCTTTCAAATAAGCCGCCATTTTTCGAGCTTCTATCCCAGCTTCTTTGAATGTCAATTACGGCCATTTTACGCCTTGTGGTTGTCTTAAAAAAATATTGCTTGGAGTAGTAGACTCGAAATGATAAAAATGTTCTATTACCGATTTCAATTGTTTTTTTTCCATAGCTTATAGCATTGATTTGATAGTATTATAGAGATCCATCCTATTAGCCGACAAATGTTCTAATCCGTCTACATAGAGTGTGGTACCACTAATGTAAGAAGATAAAGGACTTGCATAAAACATTACGGCATTAGAAATATCTTCTACTGTACCAAATCTACCCATTAAATTGTTCTTTTTCCCTTCTTCAAATTGCTTCACTATGGCAGATGGATATTGATCTAAACCTGAGGATGCTATGATACCGGGAGCAATTGCATTGACTCTTACATTGCTCTCTGCCCATTCTTGACCTAAGGTTTTAGTAAGATTATCTACTGCTGCACGAGCAGCTCCTGTATGGGCCATGCCGGGGAATCCGCGTAGTATATTTGCGATGATATTTACTATTACCCCCTCTTTCTGGGGCTTAAAAAACGACTTATACATCTGTTGTGACACATAGAAAGTACCATTGAGGTTATTATTAATTACTGCAGCCCATCCGTTTTCACTTATCATTTCGGCTGGTGCTGGAAATTGGCCTCCTGCATTGTTGACCAATATATCCAGACGGCCATATACTTCTTTTATTTTATCAGCTACTATGGCTATTTCATCTGTCTTTCTGATATCACAAGTATGACAATGACATTCTCCAAAAGCTGAAAGATCATCTTTGGCTTTTATTAGCTTTTCTTCCTTTCTACTAATGATAAAAACCTTACCTCCCAGCTCTAGTAGTTGCTTAGCTATTCCATAACCAATACCACTTCTGCCTCCTGTGACTAAAGCTACTTTGTCTCTAAATAAATCTTTGTTATACATTTCGATCAATATAGTAAATACTTAATGGTCATACACAATTTGTAACTACTGAGGTGGTGTGATTTAGAGTACAAAAAGTCCTATTTATTTACTAAACAAAGGGTGGAAAGTGCTTTTTTTAGCCAAAATAGATACTACCTGAGAAGTTACCTACAAATTAAAGTCCTTAATTAGTAAACTGATATGCCAGCTCAATTATTCAATCCACTTTTAAAATAAAAAAGTGTGTAAATATTTTATTAAGATCGATTCCTGACTAAAAGTAGGAAGAGACGGTACCGTTTTTAATTTATCTGTATTTATGCCTTCATTTAGTACGATCCATAGATCATTGCCTTCTTTAAAGTTGTAACGAAATCTCACATTTGCCGAAAACACATCGGCACTGCTGCTGTACTGCATGAAGGCATTGGTAGAGAGTTTAGCATTTACGGCTGTTCCTATTCTGAGTCGAACAATATGTACATTAAAACTCTCTTCACGATCTTTGAAGGTGGCATTGTTATAAGAATACTGCAATCCCAATTCAAGATGTTTTGATACAAACCATGATGGTGACATCTGGAGGGTATGGAGCCAGCCATCATAAAATCCTCCTGATTCCAAAGATATCGCTGTTCTCAATATTTTTTCTCCTGCCATCTTATAAGATGCTTTAAATCTACTAAACCTATAGCTGCCTATAGGCACTGTAGCACTTTCAGAAAGATAGAATGAACGAGTAAGGTTTTCATAATTCCAGCTAAAACTGATGGTTGTTACATCCTGAGTCCTATTAGAAAATGACCATTGAGGTCTTATTACAGATGAGATTACTTTGTTTGTTTCATTGTTAATATAAGTAGAAGTATTAAGGTCAAAAGATTGATTTATTAGTGAATGGCCTTCTGGAAATAACCACGTATAGGAAAGTCCTGCTGTACCCAGTTTAAAGTTATTTCTCTCTACAAATCCCAGTCGAGGGTTATAGTTTTTACCAGAGTAGATGGCTCCTATATTGTAACCCAGGCCTTTTCTAAGTCTCTTATTGAGCTCAATAGTAAATCTTCCATTATTAGTGTTTTCAAAGTGATCTGTATCAAATTCTGGATCATCAAATGTCTGAGACCAATTAATGGATAAAAAATTATTTTTTGATACTTTGATCAGGCCATCTACACCATAAGCGATGTTTCGTTTGCCATTATTCCCGATTCTTGTAGTGAGAATACCGCCTACTGTGCTTTGAGAATTAAAGGCTCTTCTTTTTATTCTTACCACTCCAAAGTTTTCGGTTCCTATGTCTTCAAAGTTTGCTGTTTGCATATTCAACACACCAATATCCATATTATTAAATCTCCCTACCAGTCTTGCTCCTCCTAGTATAGGCACTGCAGCACCGCTACTATTTAGTCCAATCCTACGACTAAAAAACAATCTACTTAAATCACCAGTTTTAAACTCAAAAACATTAGACCGCTCTTGAAAAAATTGTCTCTTTTCTGGAAAGAAAAGCGAAAAGCGAGATAAATTAATAAGTTGATCATCAGCTTCTGCTTGAGCAAAATCTGTATTGACGGTAAAATCAGCTGTAATATTATTTGTAATAGAAAATTTTACATCGCCTCCAATGTCAAATTGTGGATTGTTTTTCCATTCATAAGATAATCCATTTGAGTTGAGAAGGTTATTTCTTTGGCGGCCTGTTACTACATAAGGCGTTACATAGACCGTTCTTGTGGGCTGAATATTTTTTATAAGAATCTTTTTTGCCAATGATGGTTTCAAAAATGCCCAATTGTACTCTGGTGGTATATTGGGATAAATAAGTCGCTCTAATTTTCTTGCAATTTTACGTTGTACTGATAGCCCCATTACCACATTACCATCCACGTTTTGAAACCTCAGACTGCTAAAAGGTATTCTGGTCTCGGCATACCATCCTTTGTCATCTCTTGATACTTTTGTATCCCAAAATGTATTGAAACTCTTGTTGATCCAACTGCTAGAAGAGATTGTACCCCCTGTAGCATCATTAGATATGGCTGCATCTGTACGCACCCCCGTTGAGATGGTATTAAATAATACTGCAGACTCATTGTCATTATAAGTATCTAATAATATCTCAAAATGATCAGAGCCTCCCAATCTGTCGCGATAAAGTGAATTGCCTCTTATTGCATTTGGTTCTGAATCATAAGCTCTAATTGATCCGTAAAAATATTTGTCATCATATGCAAATCTGATTTCGGTTTTTTCAGTAGGAGCAGCTCCGGCATTAGGGGCATATTGAACCATAGGTAGCGGCTCAATCGTTTCCCAAATGTCTTCATCTACAATACCATCAAAGGTAATTCTTTCGATTTTCGCTAATTCTAGAGTATCGTTGGCCTTATCTATTTGAGCTGATGATTGCAATGCACATAACATTGTAACTGCAAAAAATATATTATTAAAATTTTTTCTCACCTTTTCTTTGATTTCTAATTTCCCGACCATACAGGTTTCCTCTTTTCTCTAAATGCTTTCAATCCTTCTATGCCATCATTAGAAGCAATTGTATCTTGCAACATCTTAAAAAGATACTTATGCGCAGGTGCCGATGGGCATATTCTATCATATGCCTCTAACCCCTTTTTTATTGCCGATGGGCTATTTTGTTTTAATTCAGAGATGACCCTAGCTACTTCTTTATCTATTTCTTCTTTGCTGACTACAGTAGTCACAAGCCCATATCGCTCTGCCTCATCTACAGCTAAGTTATACCCTCTAATGCACCAATCTATTACTTTACGTTCAGGCATCACTTTGAGTAATGCGGCCATAACTTGAAAGGGATAAAGTCCTCGTTTTACTTCTGGTAGACCAAACTTCAAGTCTTTTTGTGCTATTACAATATTACATCCTGCTAAGAAGAAAAAACCTCCTGCATATACATCTCCAGTGATCTTGGCAATGGTAGGTTTGTATACTTTATTAAACAATTCTCCGATTAGGATTTCTCCATTTGGAAGAGGCACTGTAGAGTCATTTTTTTCAATTATTCCAGCCATAGCTTTCAGGTCAGCTCCCGCGCAAAATACATTTCCTTTTGCGCCTATTTCTATTATCCAGATGTCTTGCTCATAGTGGGCATAGTGCAAGGCAAATGCTAATTCATTTATAAGTTGTGGATGCAGAGCATTTTTTTTCTCCGCCCTGTCCAGAGTCAATTTTAGCACATGATCTTCCTCCCTTACTTCGAGATAAGCAAAATGGTGTGAGAATATTTGTTTTGTTTGTTTTTTAGTATATAAATTCATTCATCTTTATTCATAATATTTCTTAATTAGTCAAGAGTCAAGCCATTTGTCACTATCGACTATTTGACTATTGACTATCGACTATCGACTATCGACTATCGACTATCGACTATCGACTATCGACTATCGACTATCGACTATCGACTATCGACTATCGACTATCGAC
>JAZGFD010000311.1:0-6422 GCA_036479115.1 Saprospiraceae bacterium
CCTGATAAATACGATTTTGCTACCTTTCGTTTTAAACTAACCGAGTAACGGTGGTAATTTTTTACTCTCTTTTTTTGCCCTGTCATTTTTACTCGTTTTGTGTAAAGCTATTTCAGGACAATACAATAAAAAATAGGATGATAATAAAAGTATGTGGTTTAGTAGATGATCAAAATATTAGAGATATCACTTCTTTAGATATTGATATGATTGGTCTTAATTTCTATCCAGGGTCTAAAAGATATGTCAGAAAATTCAATGAAAATATAGTTTTTAATATTCCTAAAAAAGTCAGTAAGGTGGGAGTATTTGTGGATGAAAAAATAGATATGGTGTTTGAAACTATTAGTAAGTATAAATTGGATTATGTGCAACTGCATGGGTCAGAATCTATATCATATTGTCAAAAAGCCCAGAAAAAAGCGAAGGTTATTAAGGTATTTGGTATAGTTGATAGTGATAATATCAATGATGTAGTAGATGGATATGGCTTTTGTGATTTTTTGCTATTTGACACCAAAAGTATATATCATGGAGGTACAGGACGGAAATTTAACTGGAACATTTTAAATACATACAAAGAACCTACACCTTTCATTTTAAGCGGAGGCATTGGGCCTGAAGACAATGAAATAATAAAAGACATTCAACATCCACAACTCAAGGGTATAGATATCAATAGTAAATTTGAAAAAAGTCCGGGTATAAAAATTATAGAAAAAGTCTCTTATTTTATCAATAATCTGAAAAAATAAATGATGGATTATAATATTGACAACAAGGGTTTTTATGGCAGCTATGGTGGTGCATTCATACCTGAAATGCTATATGCCAACGTAGAAGAACTGCGACAACAATATAAGAAGATAATGACATCGCCAGAATTTCAAAAGGAATTCAAGTCATTGCTTAAAGACTATGTGGGTCGGCCTACTCCACTATATTTTGCCCCCAACCTATCGACCCATTATAATACGAAAATATATCTCAAAAGGGAAGATCTAAATCATACTGGTGCACATAAAATTAACAATACCATAGGCCAAATACTTTTGGCCCAAAGGCTGGGAAAGAAAAGAATAATTGCAGAAACTGGAGCGGGGCAACATGGTGTGGCAACGGCTACAGTTTGTGCTTTGATGGGGTTAGAGTGCGTGGTATTCATGGGAGAAGTGGATATAGAAAGACAAGCTCCGAATGTAGCCCGAATGAAAATGCTCGGAGCATCAGTAATACCTGCTCTTAGCGGCAGCCGTACATTAAAAGACGCTACTAATGAAGCGATAAGAGATTGGATCAACCATCCAGAAGAAACGTATTATATCATCGGATCAGTAGTAGGCCCCCATCCTTATCCTGATATAGTAGCCCTTTTCCAATCAGTGATAAGTGCTGAAATACAAAAACAACTTTTAGAACATGAAGGAAGAGATTATCCTGATTATATAGTAGCATGTGTAGGTGGTGGTAGTAATGCCGCTGGAGCCTATTATCACTATCTCAATAATGAGAATGTAAATCTCATTTCCGTAGAAGCAGCAGGAATGGGCATAGATAGCGGAAAATCAGCTGCTACCAGTATTTTGGGCACTTCAGGTATCATTCACGGAAGCCGCACACTTCTTATGCAAACTGATGACGGACAAATAATAGAACCTTACTCTATTTCAGCTGGTTTGGATTATCCTGGTATTGGGCCAATGCACGCCAATCTTATTGAAAAAGGGAGAGCTCAAGTGTACAGCAGTACAGATAGTGAAGCCCTTGAAGCAGCGATGTTTTTATCCAAAACAGAAGGGATTATTCCGGCATTGGAAACAGCACATGCTTTAGCCGCACTGGATAAAATAACTTTTCAACAAGAAGATATTGTGGTGGTTAACCTTTCAGGCAGAGGTGACAAGGATCTGCAAACATATATGAATTACATGGATAGTAAAATAAGTAAATAAAAATTAGAGTATTAACATAAAGAAATGGCATTTTAATTCTGAATACTATAAAAAAATAAGACAATGATTTCCACTAACATCAACAGCGATCCCAGGTATCCACTATTTGAAAAGCTGATAGAAACGGTCATGAATGATAAACCTCAAAACCCTTTTGAAACCATTGAATTAGATGTAAGACAATATTCGGATACTGCTTGGTTTGAATATGAGCAAAAACACATCTTTAATGATGTGCCTCAGGTCGTTGGTTTCAGCAGCATGCTCAAGAAAGCAGGAGATCATTTTACATTTGACTATGTAGGAAAGCCACTACTAATAGTTCGTGGAAAAGACAATATAATAAGGTGTTTTCTCAATGTCTGTCGCCACAGAGGTGTGAGGTTATCGAATGCCGAAGGGGTATCAAAAGCACTTACATTTTCATGCCAATATCATCATTGGTCTTATGATTTGAAAGGAAACTTGATTTTTGTGCCAGCCGAAGAAGGATTCCCCGGATTAGATAAAAGTTGTAAATCTTTAAAAGAAATAGCCGTTGAAGAAGCCCATGGTTTTATATGGGTAAATCCTAAGTTAGGAGGAAGAATAGATTTGAATAATTTTCTTGGAAATATCGCTGATGATTTAGACAATTTTGGGCTAGGAGGAGGGCATTTTTTCAAACAATCTACGCATATTTGTAAAGCCAATTGGAAGCTACTGATTGAAGCATTTCAAGATGGATATCACGTTACTCGATTACATAAAAAAACAGTAGGAGAATTTTTTGTTGATAATATGGCAGTTCAAGAGCGCGAAAAACAACACATTCGATCTATCGTGGCCCGAAAAGGTATTGAGGATGCAATGAACCTCCCAAAAAATGATTGGAATTTTAGAATTCATAGCTCATTCTCACATTTCATTTGGCCAAACACAACGACGATAATGCACCCTGATTATACTTCTCAAGTGACGTTCTATCCCATAGCAGTAGACAAGACCGCTGTGATCCATAACTGCATAATTGAGAGAAAAACACAATCAGAAAAAGAAATGGCTCATTTTGAAAGAAGCTTTAAACTGATTGATGAAGGCGTATTCTCAAACGAAGATTTTTATATATGTGAACAAGCACAAATAGGATTGAAAAGTGGTGCAAATGAAGCATTTATTGCTGGTGGTTATGAAATAGGGTTGAAAACATTTCATCAAATAATAAAAGATTCAATTGGGCCATATAGAAATCTGTAAAGAAAGAAGCGAATGAATAGAATAAAAGCACTTTTTGCAATTAAAAAACAGAAAATACTAAATGTATACTTTACGGCAGGATACCCTGCCCTAGAAGATACAACGAAGATAGCATCAGCTCTGACCAAACAAGGAGTGGATCTCATTGAATTGGGAATGCCATATTCCGATCCTCTTGCTGACGGCCCCACCATCCAAAAGAGCAGTATGCAAGCTTTAAAAAATGGCATGACCTTAGAAAAAATTTTTTCACAAGTTAAAATATTCAGACGAGATCATGAAACACCCATTATCCTCATGGGCTACCTCAATCAAGTGATGCAATATGGCAAAGAAAAATTCATCTCAAAATGTGCTGCAATTGGTATTGATGGCCTTATTCTGCCCGACTTGCCTATGGACGTTTATGAAGAAGAATATCAATCACTTCTAGAAGAAAATCACATAGCCATTAGCTTCCTTATTACTCCCCATACATCGAAGGAGAGAATAAAAAAAGCTGATCTACTGAGCACAGCCTTTGTATATGTAGTGAGTCAATCTAGCATCACAGGTAATACCCACAGTATTAATACAACCCAACAACAATACTTTGATCGCATTAATGATATGAATCTTTCTTCTCCCTCTCTTATAGGTTTTGGCATCCATGATACAAAGACTTACAAAGTTGCATGTGCTAACAGTAATGGGGCTATCATTGGGAGTGCTTTTATTAGAGCCTTGGGAAATGAAAATGACTTGGAGGAAAGTGTGGAATCTTTTATTAAAGAGATACGATGACCTGTCATTGTCAATTCTTGACTACAATAGGTTGTATCATTCACTGCTTCAAGCACAAGTAGAGTAAATACTATTATTGAAAATCCTTTAGAAAAGTTAACAACCTTCCCATAACTACGCCTATGTGAAAGTACCTTCGCTTTGTCCGAATTTGAAAGCGCAATTCAATATTTCTTCGAAAGAGAAGTTTTGAAACGAAAGGAATTTGAAAATTATCTAATTGACAAATTCCATATTCCTAATTTGGAAATTTCGAGGTTCTTTTTTGTGATGGGTATACTTATAAAAGTATCTATTATATTCCAGCTATTGTCGATGTCAAAGCCCTACTGTAACATCTCTAATGAACTTTATCAGGCAAATTGCTGTTAATAAAATCTTTGCTCATGCATTAAAAGAGAGATGAGAACCAAAAATAAGACCAACTCGGGAAATCTCAATACTTGCAATTCGCTGTATACTTCCTCATCTTCCTGTTCATCCATTTTGCATATCGAAAGTTAATCCCGAATTTGCTATTAATCTGTCTAAAAAGACTTTACCCATTGCAACAGAAGGCGTGATACATCCATAAGTATTGGGCAAGTGCTTTTGATCATGGGCCAGACAAACAGCGGCCTCACCTAGCATTTTACTAGTAGATCCATAACCAGGATCTTTATCACCTGTTATCTTCATCTTGTATGACTTTCCATCCTTCATTTTTCCTAAGAGGAGAATATTGAAAAACCCATTTTCCCTTTGTTCTTTTGAAGGGCCTTCTCCTGGTTTTGGGAGAAAATGATCACCAATTTTTTTCAACATTGTACCAGGTTTCATTGCTGATGCTATTCCCATGGTCATCATCAATGAAGCCGCAGTCAGTCTACCTTTTATCCCATTTCCTGTCAACATTGTTTCACTGTATAAAAAATCTCTGCCATAAGGATGTCCTGAAAGAGCAAGGCTACGGCGTACTACCTTTGTATTAATAGATGCCATTACAAATGGGCCTACCCATTCCTTCATGTCCTTGTCCATTTTTGGTTTTAATAAATCTGCCTTATCAGGCCCTGATCTATCTCCTTTAGGATTAAGGCCATAGGGATTAACCAAGATCTTAAATATTGACTTATCAGAAGCAGCTTCGCCCATTACGTTTTGGAGACTGGCCAATGTCCCACCGCTAAAAGTGCCACTCATGGCTTTTACAAAAAACTTAATTTCTGATGCAAAGGTTCCTGTCTTTTTTTTCAATTCATTTTGAAAAAAATAAACCCCCATGTCAGAGGGCACAGAATCAAATCCACAACAATGAGTGATTTTAACTTTCTTTTCTTCAGCTTCTGTATGATGTTGGTCTATCATTTTTCTGATCCACTGTACCTCTCCTGCCAAATCACAATAATGTGTCCCATTTTTTATACATGACGCCACTAATGCCGACCCATATTTGGCATAAGGCCCAACTGTAGTGCATATCACTTTAGCCATCCTGGTCATTTCATCCAATGATGATAAATCTGTGAAATCAGCAATTATTTGAGGAATATGAGCAGTCTGAGTCAAGCTTTGCACCCCATCAAGTTTACTCTTACTTCTTCCTGCCATAGCCCATTTAAGATCAGAAGTAGTGGGATATTGTTTTTTATAATATTCTGCAACCAGTCTTCCTGTAAATCCTGTGCTGCCCCATACTATTACATCATATTTTCGATCTTTTGTCATAGTTTGTATTTTGTTTTTCTAAATTTTTCTGTAACTAATCGAGTGCTGTGCTTTTGAGATTTGTCTCTCAAACAAGCAGACAAAAAATTGCTATTTTATTACTAGGCACAAGTTATTTTAATAGTAACTCACGTGTCGTGCTTTTGAGGCAAAAAATTGGTAATTTATTACTAGACACAGGTTAATTTTGTATTAATAGTAGTGCTATTACTAACTTTTTTATGTTTTAGTCAATCTCGATTATGTTGCCACACCTTCGATTTGAGACAAAAATTGCCGAAGTATAGTGATAAAAGAACTTTTTTTTCCAAAATTAATACCACCTTAGTCGTTCCTTTTTATATTAATAGCGTAAGTACTCATTATCTTGTGTATCCAGAAATATTGGTCATCATTTTAATCAAAAATGCCGACAGATCACTACATTCCCTACTCAACCAAGGGAGTTTCCCTTGGTTATTCACTTTAAATGCCTTCAGCCTTTTTTATGATAATTACGAAATTAAATACTTACTTAATAGCAGCGCTACTATTAACTTATTTGTGACTACTCAAGAGGAGCCTATGAGCTTTATCTGGCTAAAAAAACAATTTTTTATCTAAAAACAACGATTCAGAGCCAATTTATAACTCATTGATATAGAACAAAATATAAACAACTATAAAAAAATAGTTTACAGCTGTTTATATATTTGCAAAAACATTAATATGAGTAACAATCTTAAAAAAAAGAAAAGCCAAAAG
>JAZGFD010000312.1:0-16961 GCA_036479115.1 Saprospiraceae bacterium
TCTTTTGAACCTGCTCTTTGTTAAAAATACTCGCCATATCTACTGCTATGACTGCGTTTTTTGCCTCGTTCAGGATCAAATTATGCGCAAAGCCAACCCGTCATTTAACACTTGACAGAGCACTAGTCCGCAAAGGCCAATTTTGGTTAAAAAAAATTCTTTTCCCATTATCCTGCGGCTATTATCGCTCTCAAATCGAAGATATTGCGACATAATCAAGATTCCCTAACTAAAAAAATAGGTTAGTAATAGCTAGGCTCTTAAAGTTCAAATGAGCCTTTCCTAACAAAAAATTAATAATGTTTTATCGCAAAAGCACCCACCTGAAAAGTTACTTATTATGTAACTCAGGTAGTATCAATTTTGGCTAAAATGCACATCCCCTGAGTGTGTTACCTTATTTTTAATAATCGTCTTTTAAAAAAAAAATTGACATCAATATTGAATCTTTTTGTGACTTTGCGCTTTGTTTTTACGTCGTATGATAGTTACCTTATAGTATCATTTGCTAAATTCGGCATGTATTTTGTCAACTAGTTTACATTGGAATAGTAAAGAAGAGATTTGTTATAGCAATATTCAAATCTCCCATTATGATGAATTATCTTGGGAAAACTAAGTATTGAAAAACTATATTAATTTCTAATTGACCTTAAAATGCCTATATTACTTCAGGACTACTAAAACGACTAAATCAAGTTGATTATGAAATTAAGAAAATTCAAAAGGGGAGATAATTTTTTCTTCCAAATGCTCAATGATGCTAGTGAGGTCATCCTCGAAAGCCAATCATATACGAGCAAAGATGACCGTGACAATGGCATCGAATCAGTAAGAACGAACATCCGAAACGCCGATCGTTACGATACGATTAACCAAGGCGGAAAATCATTTTTCATTTTAAAGGCTGGAAATCATCAAGAAATAGCTAGATCTGTAAGATTTGACTCAGAATCTGCAATGCAGACAGCATTAAACTATGCGCAGAGTGGTACATCAGGAAAAGGAGAATATAGTACCGATGGTGTTTCTGATGATTACAAACCCATATCATTTTATGAGGAAAGATCTATAGATGTTAAAGATGGTTTTGCAAAATTTGATGCTGACGGCGAATCTTACTTTTGTTATAATATCGATGGTGTAGTATACTTGATAAGTGAGGGCTATAAGTCTGAAAGTTCTCGAGATAATGGCATTGCCTCCGTGGGAAAAAATATGGTAATCGATGAAAGATATGAATATAAGCAACATTCCAATGGTTCTTATTACTTCAATCTGAAAGCCGGAAATAGTCAAGAGATAGCAACAAGTAGATGGTTAGAAGTAGATGGGTTAAGAACTTGGGTAGTAGGCAAATTAAATGGTAGAGGTGGAGGAACTGGGCCAAGTGCATCAATAGCAAAAGTAGCTACAGAGTCTAAAAAACCACGTAAAAAAAGGGAGAAAAAACCAAAGGTAGAAAAAGTAATAGTGGCTACTGGTAAATATCCATGCAATGATATTACTTATCAAATTTTTAAAAGCGGAAACGGTAAATTTTATTTCACTTACAGAAACAAAGAAGATAAGGCCATTTTAATCAGTAGTAATATAAGAGGGTTTGGTAGCGCTGATGATATAAAATCAATTATCGCAGAAATTGAAGAAAATGGTGGTAATGCAGCCAACTTCGAAGAAAAGACCACTGTAAATGATAAGTTTTATTACTATCTAAAAAATAAAGAAGGCAAAAATATAGGTAAGAGTTTCTTTTTCAATACGCAAGAAGAAATGAAGACCGCAATGAAATTATTTGATTGTGGTGGAGGCACTGCTGCTCCTAAAGCTGCTGCTTCGACAGCATCAGCCGCCTCTTCTACTGAAACTCCTAAAAATAAAAAAATGGAAGACGATTATTTAGCTTGTAAGGTATATGCATCACATATCAATGATAAGCATGCAAAACACAATGACTTTATTGCTTTTACTGAAGGTGATGAACACTATTTTGCTTGGGTAAGTGGCAAAGATATTGTAATGCGAAGTGAAGGATACACTACTGAAAAAGCAAGAGAAAATGGTATTGAATCTGTGATTAAGAACAGAGAATTAGAGGAAAGATTTTCAGTAGAGGAAAAGATGGGATACTACTTCACTGTACTCAAAGCTGGCAATCATCAGGAGATAGCAAGAAGTTGCCCTGAAAAAGATAAAGGCAGAGCAATGTATTGGTTTCCTAGTGCAATAAAACAAAGAGACGAAAAAGCCAAAGCAGATGCGAAAATAGCTGCTAAAGCAAAAACAGTAGAAAAGAAAGCTACCCCAGCTGTAGTTAAAGCAAAAAAGAGAGAAGATGATTACCTACACTGTAGTTACTACGAAGGCAAAGGAAGATCAAAGGCTAATAAAGACTTTAGTTTATTTGAAAGAAATGGAGAGTTCTATTTTGCTCTTTTAGATGATAAAGACGCTGTGGTTCTGAGAAGTGAAGGATACAAGAGTGAAAAAGGCAGAGAAAATGGTGTAGAATCAGTAAAGAAGAATTTAGAAATAGAAAAAAGGTGGTCAGTTGAAGAAAACAGAGGCGTATATTTCCATGTACTAAAAGCTGGCAACCATCAGGAGATAGGTCGAAGTTGCCCTATGAGAGCTAAACCAAGTGGATCATTCAGATGGGGACACTGGGCAGCACCAGCGGCGGCAGCGGCAATAGCAGTAGTGCCAAAGGCGGTAGCAGCAAAACCAAAAGACAAAGAAGATGACTACTTAGCATGTAAGGAATATGAAGGCCGTACAGTAAATGATAAGAAAAATAACGTGACTTTTTTCAAGCATGAAGGAGATGGCCAGTATTACTTCGCATTATATGATAATAAAGGAGATGTAAGACTAAGAAGTGAAGGATTCCGTACTGCTAAAGAAAGAGATGAAGAACTTTCAGGAATGCTAAAATATCACGACCATAAAGACATGTATAAGCGCATCACTCGTGGTAAATACTACATGGACGTGTTGTATGACAAGAAAGGTAGAGAAGTAGGTAGATCGTGTCTTAAAACTACAAAGAAGGCCGCCGTAGCAGCTACAGCAGCCGCAACAGCAGCTATTGCTGCCAAGCCTGTAGAGAAGAAAAAAGTAGTAAGTAGTGCAAAAGCTACAACACCTGTAATAGAAGAAACATCAGGTGGAGGGTTCAAATGGTGGTGGTTGTTATTGCCATTATTACTCATGCTTGGATGGTTCTTATGTAATAAATGTCAAACAGAAATACCGACACCACCACCTGTAAAAGTGGAAGTTACACCTCCTTCTGTACCAGAACCGGTGGTAGAAGTACCAGAACCAGTTGTAGAAGAGACACCTCCACCAGTTGTAGGTTGTCAATGCGATTCTAAGAATATTTCCATATTTAATGTGCCTTCTAGCAGAGCAGTAAGTGTAGATAGGTTAGGTACCCTTCCAGAATTTGGCAATTCTCATGGATTGACACCTTCACAATTCTACAGTAAGCTATCTGATAGATACAGCAATAGTGTGGTAGATAAGGCTTATTTAGATTATGTATTCAGGTCTATGGGTTATTCTGGCGGATTCGGAGCTGCTAATGCTGGCTTGTTTTCTAATGTGACTTTGGATAGAGGTCAAGAAGGATTACTAGGCTTTGGTACTTATCATGGATATGCACACCATGCACTAAATACATCAGAAAGAGACAGGCAAGCTTTCTTAATAAAAGCTGCGAATGGATGCGATGTACACTTCATGAAGACATGTGGTAACTACATGTTTTTCTGTGATTGATACAAGGGATGATATGCGGTTGTTCTTCATGTGAAGTGGCAGCCATGATATGATCTCAATACAGAAAAATTAAAGGGTGGTTCACATTGTGAACTACCCTTTTTTGTACCTACTCAGGTCGACCCAATTTTGGATGAAAAAAATTCTTATTCTACCATATTTCAGTTCGTTTTTGCTATAGTTCTGCAATGCCTCAAAAAATGAACTTTATCTGGCAAAAAATAACAAATTTTTATCTACCTGTTTGGCAGGCATGTCTCAAAAGCGCCCACCTCGAGTTACTCTATTTTTAATAGATTTAGAGCTTTATATGACTTTGTAATTATGGATAACAAATTGCACAAGGGTCAAATTGCCGAAAGAGCTTGTTGCCTCAAAAAAGAAAGGAATGTATAGGATTTACTATCATTTAGTCAAAGGTTTTTAACCTCTTGGCGATGTGGCGTAGTAATTTTTTATTCACACCTTAGCAATGACGTGCCATTAAATTAACAATCTGTTTTAAAACAGTTCATCTAGAAAAGCGCCCTTAGATCAACCTATTTACCGCCGTAACTTCCTTAAGCAAAGAGTTTTTATGGTCTATTCCCTCCAAGGCCACCAATCCTGGTGTTTTCCCCACTTCTATAGACCCCAAATGGTCATAACTCAATGCCTGAGCGCTATAATATGATGACCATTTTATTAGAGTCTCCGTATCAAGAAAAGATTGATATCTCTGAATGGTTTTGATTTCTTCGAGAATTGACAATTGCCAGTTAGACGAAAGGCTATCAGTCCCCACACCCATTTTTGCTCCTTCATTTACGAAAGTCTTATAATCAGGAAGTCTATTTTCTATGAAAAGGTTAGCATTAGGGCAGGTGATCCAGTAGCTGTTTTTATTCCATTTGTGCGCTAATCGAATGTCTCTATGATCGCACATTGTATTGTGCACAAAAAGGGTTTTATTCTTAGGATTCATATAGGCCATAGCATAATCAATGGATGGTTTCCCAGTAGGGGTAAAATTTGAAAGACTTATTCCGAAGCCTTTAAAAAAATCAAGCAGCGCTCCTTTTTTATCAATAAAAAATTGATTCTCATGAGAGGTCTCTTGATTGTGTAGACTTACGGTATGATAGTTTCCATTTTGCCTATTAATAAGTGAAAATAAAGATGGAGATACAGAATATGGAGCATGGGGAACACAGCTTTTTTTATTGTACCCACTATTACTCTGTCCATTGTACACTTCCATATATTGATCAAATATCGTCTTGGCATCCTCTTCTTGAAGAAAATCAAACATTTCTACGAAAGTGTAATAATGAATGAGACTATCTTCTTTAGTTTTAGCAGTATCTATTTGATTAGAAATGTCTCCTACGGCCACAATGCCATTGATATACATTTCTTCGTCAGCATTTTTAATGGCTTGAATGATTACTTCCTGTGGAAAATCTCTCAATGTCACTACAGACCTAATAAAAGGAATCAAGCCAGTACCTGTAGGCAGTTTCTCTTTGAGGTGTGAAAGCTCTAGATGACAGTGTGCATTAACGAATCCTGGCACTATAGCTCCGTGAATGTGTTGAACATCAGCTGATACAAAAGCACTGTTTACCAGATCAAGGATTTTTCCTTTGTCATCAGTTACTATTACTTTCTCCCGTAATGCAGTCTGAACATTCGTAAATATAAGATCAGCTGAAAAGTATTTCATTGGCATTCGCTAAGATATAAAGTGTAACTACACAGCCGTAGTGCTTTTTGAATAAAATTGTTCTGTTTTTTTCTAATCATGGCTCATATGAGTCTTAATAGCAGCACTATAGTTACTCAAATAGCCGCAGAGCAGCAGAAAAAGAGTCGTTTTTATCAAAACTTGACTGTGACTGTGACTGTGGCTGTGATTGTGTAGTTGCTATAAAGTAACTGCACAGCCAAATGATCTGAAGATAAGGATATTGGCTTATTCTATGGCAGGTATTTTTTCATTCCATCCTAAATTTCACATATTTAATCTTCTTCCCTAAATTCAAATGTTGATTTTCATAGTAGGTTTTGAATTCTAATTCTGGAGAATAAAGAGGGTTTGCATATATATCATTAGTCTTATAAATAAGTTTCAAATAGGGAGATTTTTCTATAATTTCTAATGTATACTCATATAGCTGATCATCATCTGTTTTGAGGTGAATGAATCCATCTTTTTTCAGAATATTACGATATCGCTCTAAAAACGGCAAGGATGTTAACCTCCTATCTGCCTTTCTACTTTTTAAAAATGGATCTGGAAATGTAATCCATATTTCATCTACTTCATCCTTAGTAAAGAAATCTGCAATATGCTCTATTCTGATACGGAGAAATGCGGCATTGGGAAGGTAATTTATTGCATATTTCGCTCCTTTCCATATCCGAGCACCTTTCACATCTATACCTATAAAATTTTTATTATCATTTAATTCCGAAAGAGCACAGGTATATTCTCCCCTACCACAAGCCAGTTCTAAAATGATAGGATTCTCATTTTCAAATTGATGCTTATTCCATCCACCTTTTATTAGTACATCTTCTTTTTCATTATACGCCCATCCATCTTTGCGCCCTTTATCAGAATATTCATACACATTTGAAAATGAAAGAAGGTCTGAGAATTTTTCTAATTTGTTTCTTCTACTCATATGATTTAATAAAACTTGGGTATAAAAGAAAGCCTTTGGTTTTGAAAAATAAACAAATTTTGACTACTCAGGTTGTGTGCTTTTGAAATTAAAAATTACATTTTTTTGATAGACACAAGCTATTTTCGCATTATTAGTAACCCAGAGTTGAACTTGAAGGGTTCATATGATTATAAAAAATAGACGTTAATCGGTACATACGACCCCAACAGGGTCGAATTTTTTCAATATAATAATACTACCCTACGAATATTAAATTCATAGGTCTGAGGTGGTAACTACTCAGGTTGATTTAAGAATATAATAAATCGAAGTTATAACAATACCAATCAGAAAAAGATGATAGATTCCAAATAAAAAGGAATTATTATCGAATCACGTTTATCCATATTAGAAAGAGAGAATGCTGAGTTGTTTAATCAAGTGTCTCAATTGAAGAGCAAAGTGGAGCAATTACTTATCACCAGAAAGCTGATTATCCTAAAAATGTTGCTGTACCAGTACAGTACGGCAGTAGCGTGATAAGTTTGATATTATATTTAAATGTATTTCAATATATCCCCTATAATCGATTAAAAGATTTCTTTTCCAATGTACTAAATCATAGCATTAGCAAGGGGACAATCAGCAATGTATTAATAAAAGCAGCCACCAAATCCCGATTTGTTTACGATGAAATACTTGAAGAAATAAATAAAAATATATATGTAGGAGGGGACGGAACGGGGATAAAAGTGAATGGGAAGAAGTCGTGGATTTGGGTATGGCAAAACGTAAAAAACACATATTTGGCAGCCTCAAACAAAAGAGGATTCCCAAACAATAGAAGCCTATTTCCAAAAGAATTGCCAATACAACAGTAGGCACTCAACTATGATGCAATAGTCCAAATTTAATTCTCTTAGAATGGTACCTGGGTATTCACACCCAGAGTTGAACCTGAAGGGTTCATATGATTATAAAAAATAGACGTTAATCGGTATACGACCCCGACAGGGTCGAATTTCTTCAATACAATAAAACCCTACGAATATTAAATCCCTACAGGATTTGTAGATCGGTTCTTAAACGTGCTATTAGATTGGCTAAGGCCCCCTTACATCATTCCCCCATTCAAGCATTCTTCCTTCCCTTCCTTTTGCCTTGTTTTCCCTTACATCATTCCCCCATTCAAGCATTCTTCCTTCCCTTCCTTTTGCCTTCAAATTAAAACCACGCCATCATAATCATTCATCCTCACAAAAGAGCATTCTGTAGAATTAATGAATTGGTAATCATAAGTAACAAGTATATTTATAAAAATTAGAAGACGAAACATTGAATTTTTTTGAAAATATAAAGATGGCCTTAAGGTCATTGAAGGCCAATTTTCTTAGGACTTTCTTGACACTTATCATTATCGCTGTAGGTATAACTTGTCTGGTAGGAATATTGACGGCCATTGATGCCTTTTTGTTTTCTATGAGTGATAGTTTTACGAGACTAGGAGCCAATAGTTACAATATCAGACCACTAAGAGAACAGATACAATCACGAAAAGATGGAAGATCATCAAAAAGAGCAGAGTCTATCACATTCGAACAAGCATTAAAATTTAAGAACAAGTATAAATTCCCAGGGGCCCTTGTTTCCATAGAAGACCCATGTGGAAGCAGAGCAGAAATACAATATGGTGATGAAAAAACTAATCCTACAATAATACTCTATGGCATTGATGAAAATTATTTTGATGTAATGGCATATGACCTTTCTGTAGGAAGGAACTTTACAATTTCTGAGATTAATTCTGGTAGCCCAAAAGTCATTATCGGCATAGGTATAGTTAATAAAATTTTCAATGAAAATCCTGATGCCGCCATGAATAAAATTATCAGTGTAAATGCTGATAAATTTAAGGTTATAGGTGTACTAAAAGAAAAAGGGTCTTCGCTTAACGACAAATCAGATGATCGGGTTTTTATACCACTAGGTAGATCTGTAGCTCAATATGGTTTTGCTAAGAAAAACTACAGGCTTAATGTGTCAATAAGTGACCCTACAAAAATGGATCAAGCCATTAGTAGTGCTATGATACCCTTGAGAAATGTGCGAGGACTGAAACCAGGGAAAGAAAATGACTTTGAGATTAGAAAGAGTGACAGCATCCTCAAACAACTCAAAGATATGACCAGAAATATTAGAATTGGCACAATTGCAATAGCCATGATGACACTATTGGGTGCAGCCATAGGTCTCATGAATATCATGCTAGTATCAGTGACAGAAAGGACTAAAGAAATTGGAGTATGTAAAGCTCTTGGAGCAAAAAGAAAAAATATTCTAATTCAGTTTCTCACAGAGGCAGTGGTCATCTGCCAAGCCGGGGGAATAGTAGGTATAATATTGGGTATTTTATTGGGCAATGGCGTAAGCCTTTGGATGGGGAGTCCATTTGGTATTCCCTGGAATTGGATTATCCTTGCGGTTTTCGTTTGCTTGGTAGTCGGTGTCATCTCTGGTCTTTATCCAGCATTAAAAGCATCCAAACTTGATCCTATTGAGTCATTAAGATATGAGTAATCGGTTTTGATAACGACTTCGAGTTTTTCCTGTTTTCTCCTTTTGATATTATTATAAAATAGTTGGGCACTATTAAAAAAACGAACTATTAATGAAAAAAATAATATTATTTATCATTTCTTCTATTCTATTGAGTTCATGTAATCAGCAAAAAATTCTGACTTTAATCACTAAAACTCCAAATATTGAATATCAAAAACCGACAAACTTTGATAAACTTAATAATTACCAAAAAGATGCAGTTTATTTAACAGAACTTATTAATCAAACCTACCCAAGACTAAGTACAAAAATTACAAATGATAATTACTTAATAGAAAGCAATAAACTTATAAAAAGCTTATCTAAGATTGAAAATGATTTAGACTTTGAAATTGAAATCCAAAAGTTTATTGCACTGCTTGAAGATGGTCATAGTTCTATGCAAATTAACTATATGAGTAAAGATGAAAAAATATTTAACATCTATCTATATAAAGAAAAAAAGGATTGGGTTATTTGGAATATTGACAATTCAAAAGATAGTTTGTTTATAGGCTCAAAAATAATTTCGATTAATGGGAAAAAACTAAATGAAATTAAAAATTTGATTAACAAATTTGAATGTGGTGAAAATGAATTTTGGAAATTGAAAAATTTTGGTTGGAAAATTACTTACCCAAAGTATTTAGAAGCTGTTGGTATTATTAAAAAAGACGAAAACTTAATACTTTCTATTGCAAAAAATAATAAAACAGAAATAATTGAAATTGATAAAAAAGAAAAGGGAGTATTTTATAATACTAAAATAAAAGAAAGAAAATTCCCATTTACAAAAAAACAAAACAATGGATTTTATTATAAAGTAAATTTAGAACAGAATTTTGCATATCTACAAATGAACACATGTCTTGATTATGTGTCAATTAAAAGTGGAATAAGTAATTACACCAATTTCATCACAAAACCAATTGCCTTAGCATATTTAAAAAAAGACACTAAAAATGCACGAAACTTTGGTTTAACATTGCAATCATTGTTTACTGAAATTAATAATAACAACATTGAAAACTTGATAATTGACCTACGTTATAACACAGGTGGAGATGAACGCCCAGGAAAACAATTAATATGGTATTTGACTGATAATAAAAATATAAATGGCTTTACTGATTATTTGAATATTTCTGATTATTTTAAAACTCAAATAAAAACCGATTATAAAAAGTATAATAATCTCTACAAGAAAAAACATAACAAACCTATTCCAAATGGAGAAATTAATATAACAAAGGAATTTTTTAATCAACCTTATTTCTATGATATTACTAAAGAAAACAGTCCTTTTTTATTAGATAATTCTATTCCTAAATTTAAAGGTAAGGTCTATGTGCTAATTGGAACGAATACTTTTAGTGCTGGGCAAGTATTAGCCACTACAATAGCAGATAATAATTTGGCTACTTTAGTTGGAAAACCAACTGGAAACAAACCTACAAGCCAAACAGGTGCTTCAAGTTTCAAATTGCCAAATACTAAAAAAATAATTATGATTTCATATACGTTTATGGAAAGGCCTAACAAGGAAAAGAATGATGAAAATGCTTTATATCCTGATATTGAAATTCACCATACTTACGAACAATATATTAACGGAGATGATAAGCAGTTTGAATATATAATAACCGCAATAAAAAAATAACAGTGCCCAATAATCTGTATAGTCAATGGCTACTAATTGCTAAACCTAAAGTTGGTTACACTAAACAAACTTAGTGTTTAACTGAAATTTTGCTGCTTTTTATAGGTCACTAACCATACAGGAACCGAAACCTTAACTCATTTTATCTGCATACAGAAGAAGACTCAACGCTTCTTTGCTATCCATTTTTTCTATCCACAATTGAGCAAGGTGTACAAGTTCGTTTTTTATTTTTGATGGCTCATTTTGAAGTTTTGACAAAATGTTCTTGACCGAAATATGATTTTTGATATGCTCAATCTCTTCCTTATTTGGCATGGCTTCAAGACTACCTACTCTTGCTAGGTTATTGCCAGTGAGAATTTTACTTTCTCTTATACTTTGAGGTAACATGTTAATGCCAATACCAATGATCCCTAATGGTTTGGGTATTTCAAATAGTGAATCTTCTGTCATCCTACTGTACCAGTTACCTCCCATTCGAGCTACCAAATCCAGTTTTTTTGTATCCAGCTTACCATCTTCATCAAGATATTTTTTTTGTACATGAATCATGACTACTTTTACAATAATAAGATTTCCCGCTCCAGGGTTATCCCCTAATTCAATGATATTTTCTACAATACATTCCAAACTTACAGGGGCTTCTGCCACTCTAGGAGGTTGTACCACATTGCTGGGCACTTCTGTCAGTCCCGATTTTATAAATTCATTTACTCCTTTGGCGTAAGCTGTACTAGAAAGTGACATTTGTTCCACAATAGGGTAATTGACAATATTAATCACTACTTCTTTTACTTCTTTCACATTGTCAAATGTGTTTTTGTGCCCTGTTCTACCTTTTGCAGGTGAAAAGATTAATATCGGAGGGTCAGAACTAAATATATTGAAAAAACTAAAAGGACTTAAGTTAACTCTTCCCTCTGTGTCTATTGTACTTGCAAAACAAATGGGCCTAGGGGCAACAGCAGAAAGTAAAAGATGATGAAGCACAGGTTGATCTAAGTCTAAAGGGTCAATAGTCTTAATAGAATTCATACATTATTTTTAAAATTGTGCGTCAAGAACTTAATATCTTCATCTATGACTGCCCAGGTGGTGTGATTTTGAGACCTATCTACCAAACAGGCAGATGAAAAATTACTATTTTATAGCTAGATAAGGATCATATATTTCTTAAAAGTGCATTTCAAATTGTCTTTTTGTCACAATTTTTTTGACAAAAAATTTCGCCAAAATCTAGGTGTATCTCACTATATCGAACATATAATGTTACCACTCTGAGGCAATTAGCGACAATTTGAAATCCACCCTTTCTTAATAGCAGAGGTATAGCGATAAAAGAGTCATTTTTATTCAAATTTGATGCAACATGAGTAGAAACCGGCACCACCTGAAAATTACTTCCTTATCAAGGAAGAACTTTGGTCTTCACTTCTCCAAACCCTACTCTAATCTCATCTTTCAAAGCATGACCTTTCAAAGTGATGGTATCACCATCCTCCACGAATGTACGAGTATTATTATCATCGATTCTTATGGGTTTCTTTCCTCCCCATGACAATTCTAACATAGATCCATATGACGACTCATCGGGGCCAGATATAGTGCCCGACGCCATAAAATCTCCTACACGTACGTTGCATCCATTTATGGTATGGTGAGCTAGTTGCTGCGGCATATTCCAATACATGTACTTAAAATTAGATTCAGATAGTATCTTTTCATTACCATTTTTCGGCGTAAGCCCAACAGATAAATTTATATCATAATTAAATAATCCTTCATATTGCAGATATGGCTGCACTTCTGGCTTTTGGGTGGGCCCAGGCACTTTAAAATGCTCAAGAGCTTCTAAAGTTACAACCCAAGGAGATGCTGATGACGCAAAACTCTTGCCTAAAAATGGTCCTAAAGGTACATACTCCCACTTTTGAATATCTCGAGCTGACCAATCATTAAATAAGACCATTCCAAATATGTGGTCTTTGGCCTCAGCTGTGGAAATAGATGTGCCCAATGTATTTTCTTTCCCTATGATAAAGACCATTTCTAATTCAAAATCTAGCTTTCCCGAAGCTTTAAAAATAGGCAGGTCAGCACCAAGGGGCATTACTTGTCCTTTTGGCCTATGAATAGGAATGTCACTGACTATAATGGATGAAGCGCGCCCATGATAACCCACAGGCAGATGTTTCCAATTTGGCATCAAAGCCTTATCAGGTCCACGAAACATAGTGCCCACATTGGTTGCATGTTCTATACTGGAATAAAAGTCAGTGTAGTCTCCCACATACACAGGCATATGCATGGTAACCTGGCTTTGTTTAATAATGAGATGTGGGTTGTCTTTTAATGGGGAGTTGGTATCACAAAGTAGTTTTTGTATGTCTAATCTTACTTTATTGGTGATGGGTTTGCCCAAACTGATAAAGTCATTGAGTGTGTCTTTATTTAGTACATCAGTGCTTACATCAACCCATCCTTTTTCAGCACAAGCCGCTAAATCTACAATAGAATCTCCTATGGCTATCCCTACTCTAGGCGTGCCACCATCAATGGAGAAAATGCCAAAAGGAAGATTGTAAATACTAAAATCCGAGTCTTTGCTAATTGATATCCAAGAATTCAACAGATTCATTTAAAAATATATTTAAGAGGGTTCTACCCATGATTTATAATAACTGCCATCATCGATTTTCAATGCATTTTCTGTTATTTGTAACGGGCTGAAAGTATCGATCATGACAGCTAATTCTTCTGTGCTTTTCTTCCCTATGCTCGCTTCATAAGTGCCAGGATGTGGCCCATGGGGAATGCCTGCTGGGTGGAGTGAAATGTGGCCAGGTGCAATATTAGTCCTACTCATAAAGTCACCATCCACATAATACAGCATTTCATCAGAGTCAATGTTAGAATGATTATAAGGCGCTGGAATAGCTTGAGGATGATAATCATAAAGCCTGGGGCAGAAAGAGCAAATTACAAATGCCTTTGTCTCGAAAGTCTGATGTACAGGAGGCGGTTGGTGAACTCTTCCTGTGATGGGTTCAAAATTGTGAATCGAAAATCCATAAGGATAATTATACCCATCCCAGCCTACTACGTCAAATGGATGTGTATGATAAATCAGCTCGTGTAACACGCCTTCCTTTTTTACCTTAATGATGAAATCTCCAATTTCATCATAAGTTTCTAGGTTTTGAGGTAGTTTGAAATCCCTTTCGCAAAAAGGAGATTGTTCATTTAATTGCCCAAACCAATTGCGGTATCGCTTAGGGGTATATATCGGATGAAAAGACTCAGCATAAAGTATTCTATTGTCTTCTGTATCAAAATCTATCTGGTATATTATACCTCGTGGTATGATCAAGTAGTCGCCATATTCAAAAGAAATACTGCCTAGTATTGTCCTAAGAGTACCCGTGCCTTTGTGAATAAAAAGCATCTCGTCAGCATCTACATTTTTGTAAAAATAAGAATTGAGAGATTGCTTCGGTGCCGCTACTCCTATGTGAACGTCTTTATTAATTAACAATGGTGCCCTAGCTTCCAGAAAGTCATCTTGAGGTGCTACATCAAAGCCAATTAGCTTACGAGAAGTGATATTTTTAGTCACCGCAATCTTAGCAGAAATATCGGTACTTGATTTAATCTCTTTTACCTGAGTAGGCCTGTGAATGTGATACATCAATGAAGACATTCCTTCAAAACCTATGGTGCCAAAAAGTTGTTCATTATAGATCTTGTCTCCATTTTTGAAAATGGTATGTCGCTTCGATGGTATCTTTCCTTGCTTGTGATAAAAAGGCATGTTTTCTTATTTTGCGTGTTAAAGCGTACCTCTAAGTTCTTGTTCTCTTTCGATAGCTTCAAAAAGTGCTTTAAAATTTCCTTTGCCAAAAGAATTGGCTCCTTTTCGTTGTATAATTTCAAAAAACATAGTAGGTCTAGGTTCTACAGGCTTTGTAAATATTTGTAAGAGATAGCCATCATCATCTCTATCTACAAGAATACCCAACTCTCTAAGTGGTTTTAAGTCTTCATCTATCTCTCCTACTCTATCGAGTACTGTTTCGTAATATGTATTGGGTACTCTTAAAAACTCCACCCCTCTGCTCCTCAACTCTATGACAGTACTCACTATATCATCCGTAGCTAGTGCAATGTGTTGTACCCCTTCACCTTCATAAAAATCTAAGTATTCTTCTACCTGCGATTTTTTAATGCCCGCTGCTGGCTCATTAATAGGAAATTTGATTTTCCCATTGCTATTACTCATTACTTTGCTCATAAGGGCGGTATATTCTGTAGATATGTCCTTATCATCAAATGATAAAATTTGTGTGAAACCCATTACTTTTTCGTAAAATTTTACCCATACATTCATCTGCCCCAATGCCACATTACCCACCATATGATCTACATATTTGAGCCCTAAGGACTTGGGATTGTAATATGGAGTAGTCCATTCTTTAAAACCAGGTAAAAAGATACCAGTATAATTGCTTCGCTCTACAAAAATATGCACAGTTTCACCATAACTATGGATACCTGATCTTACTGTATAACCAAAATCATCTTCTTCTCGTATAGGTTCCATGTAGGATTTAGCTCCTCTTAAGACTGCTGATTCATATGACAATGTAGCATCATCTACCCAGAAGGCTATCACTTTTACACCGTCACCGTGAGTATCAATGTGTTGGCCTATTATGGTGCCACTTTTTAGTGGCGAAGTTAATACAAGACGTATTTTATCTTGTGCAACAACGTAGCTTTCTCTATCTTTCAGTCCCGTCTCTAATCCCGCATATGCCAAAGATTGGAAACCAAAAGCAGTTTTGTAAAAATGTGCAGCCTGTTTGGCATTGCTCACGTATAATTCTACATAATCAGTACCATTCAAAGGCATTATTTCTTTTTGGGAATCTTTCTTTTTTGAAATTGCGGCTATCATAATTAACTTTTTTTAAGTACTTTATTGAGGAGATCTCCAAAATAACGAATAATGTTGCATATGTAACAAAAATACAAAAGAAATGCGACTATAAATGGTTCATTTATAAAAAAATGAAAATAAAAAAAAATAAAAAAAAGTGTTAAAGTACATGCAAATACTTAACAGAACTTCTCTGGTTAGTCTACTATCTTTCATTGTGCTGGCCTCACCTTCGTTCTCTCTTGTATCCAACATGGCACTTTAAAAGAGTCTCCTGATTTTAATCTTCTTTGAAAAATATCTTCTTTAGAGGGCATGTATTGTCGATACTGAGCTATGAGTTTATTGGCTTCGGCAGACACAGAAGAATCAATTTTTTTAGCATAAAGAAATTTGTCGATGGCTGGCCATGTCACAATCTGACTCGCCCAACCTCTGCCAGAGCCACAAAGAGGCCCGCTAGAAGCATACAGTTTTCCAATGAGCATATGCGGAGCGCCCCAACTGTTTTTTGTCTCAGCAGCTGATAAAGCGTATTTTCTAGCTTGTGGAAAGTTCTTAATATGCACATAGTAAATTTTAGCTACTCGGAGTTGAATTTCTGCTTTTTTATTCAGATCTCTTGACGTAGCTATATATTGATCATAATGGTTTACTGCTTCTTTAAATCGCCCATCATTTAAAGCAGAAAGCCCAAGACTGAGAGGGCCTTTGGCCGGTGGTGCTACATAACAATTTCTCTCATAAGCCCTTTTTAAAGCTAGTATTCTGGGATCATTTTGATCACATTTGCCATATCTAAGTTTTCGATAAGTATCAGTGATCACATCGCAATCATTGGGACTATCCTCATATTCTTGATAATACTTATCAGCAAAATAAGCGCATGGGTAAAATTTTTCTAGGCCTTCAAGTCTGGATAAAAGATCTGGAGAATAGTCGTCAATTATCTCCCAAGTTTCACATTCTTTCCCTTTGCACGTACTAAGGTTATTAGCTACTACATCCATAATACTTAATGCATATTTTCGTCCTTCAGTGTAGTCTATTTTTTTAGCAACCACACGATCAAATAAAATTTTTGAAAACGGGTTAATAATAAAATAGTCAGGCTTGCCATTTTTTCCATCATAAGCACTTTTAAAAAGATTATATATCTCAGCATCAGTTAGCCTTCCTTTGAAAGTGTAATAAGCATTAAAAGCTTTCTTGCCCTCCACTGTTTCTTTTTGATCAGGAAAACAAGCTATCCACTTGTCATAGATATTAAATACAGAATCAATTATCACACTCTTTTCAAAGTCTGAGGTTGTAGCCTGATACTTTC
>JAZGFD010000313.1:0-4444 GCA_036479115.1 Saprospiraceae bacterium
GGAGTCAGGAAGTTAAGGAGTCAAGAAGTCAGGAAGTCAAGGAGTCAAGGAGTCAAGGAGTCAAGGAGTCAAGGGGTCAGGTAGTAAGTCAAGGAGTCAAGGGGTCAAGAAGTCAGGAAGTCAGGAAGTCAAGGAGTCAAGGAGTCAAGGAGTCAAGGGGTCAGGTAGTAAGTCAAGCAGTATGTACCCAATATCGTTATCAATATAGAAAGGCTGAAGGCCTATAAGCCAAATAGCCAAGGGCAACACCCTTGGTAGAGTAACGGTTGTTGTAATTTGGCGACATTTATGACCAAAAATGATGACAAATTTTTCTGGATGCGCAGTAGATTGAGTACTTACGTCAGAAAGTCAGGAAGTCAAAAAATCAGGTAGTCAAGTAATCAAGAAGTCAGGTCAAAAAGTTAAGAAGTCGGGTAGGAAGTCAAGCAGTAAGTACCCAAAAACGAAGTGACAGGGCAACATAACCGAGATTCACTAAGACATAAAATGTGTTAATAATAGCGTTGCTATGAATACAAAAAGTAGGCTGTATCTAGCAATAAAGTAGCTTTTTTTTTACTTGCCTGTTTGGCAGACAGGTCTCAAAAGCACACCACCTGAATAGTTATATAAAATTAAAATTTGTAAGCATTAATATTCGTACCTTGAATCAGTGATTGTTATTTTACATCATTTCAAAACCCTCTTTCGTTATGCCTAAGCTTACCAATTGGCATCCTACTTCGCACTCATGGTTTTTGGGAATTGGTATAGATAAATACCAATCATTTGATGCCTTATCTAATGCTGTCAAAGGAGTAAGTGAAGTGCGAGATATATTACTAGATAAGTATGACTTAGATAAAGAATGCATCATTACTCTATTTGATAGGAATGCATCTAAAGAAAAAATTATTGATACTTTGGATGATTTAGGAAGTAAAATAAAACCCGGAGACAAACTCATCATCTATTACTCTGGTCATGGTCATCTTAACCACTCACTAGGATTGGGTTATTGGATTCCTATAGATGCAAAAAGAGGCAAGGCTTCCAGTTATCTTCCAAATTCTACTATCAGAGATTATGTAAAAGGGATTAGGGCAAAGCACATTCTTTTGATCTCTGATTCATGTTTTAGTGGTTCATTATTTATACAAGGTGCTTTCAGAACGACCAGAGCAGTAAAAGAACTAGATGGGTTGGTTTCGAGATGGGCAATATGTTCTGGCAGACATGATGAGGAGGTCTATGATGGGCAACCAGGTGAGAATAGTCCTTTTACCCAGAGTTTTATCGACTATCTTACTCAGACTAAAAGTGATAGCGTCAATGTGGCCAGGCTTGCTGACCATGTAATAGAACAGACTGCAGCTAATTACGAGCAGCTACCTGATGGGCGGCCTATGTTTGGTGTAGGACATCAAGGGGGGCAATATATTTTTTGGAAAAAGGATGTCTCAATTGGGAATAATAGATCCAAAAGCATGGCAAAATCTACTATTTTAAACGAAAGGCTTAAGGAAACTTCTGAATTAGGAAAACCATTGCGGGTTAGTAAAAAAATATTGGTTGCAATAATTAGTACTATGGCATTCGCTGCAATTGGGCTATTCCTTGTTTCTGTAGAAAGCGAGAATGCAGACCATTTGAAAAATGAAACTGCCTCAAAAGTGCACAAAAATATACCTGAAAATGAGAAGAACCTTGAGGTTAAGCCTTTGGTACCGGCCATTGCCATCCCTTCTATTTCAAAAATAAGTGATGCTGAAATTGAGCTTTATGAGTTGAAAAATTATAAGGGCAGGATGTTTCCGATTTATGGAATGAAATCTAGTACTGTTGACAATTTTTCTAAAGTAGTTGTAGAAGGATTACAATTTAATGATGTGATTTCATCAGTTACTATTTTAATTCCGTCAGACTATGAATTTATTTTGTATGAGAAGAAACGGCAGAAAGGAAAAAGTATATCACTATCAGGCAATGGACAAAAGCAATACTTTCCAAATATTGGTTCACTTTTAGGTGAAATAAGCTCTTGTGAGCTCAAAAAAAAGCAACACCAATGAATCGGGACATTTTATGTTAATCTGTATTGATTTAATATCATCAACTATCATATTTTACTCTCAATTCTATTTTAAAAGTGGCCCAATCATCAGGCAATTTTGCGCTGTCTTTTGGGTTAGAATCCGACCTCTTAGTGCCTATTCCACCTTGTATAAATTGAAAATAATCTAATTCTTGAGAAGTGACAATAAGTTTTAAGTAGGAAATGGATGTTCTTTCTCTTTCCGCTGGAGCAATGCCTTTTACATCTTTCCAAAGGTCTAGCTCTAAGCCTTTTTCATTCTGAAAATCGAGATGGGTAAATGTAACTTCTGCCTTATTATAATCATCTGCTTTGAGGTGATCCGTAATTTTAGTGCCTGTTTTTTCGTCCATATCTGTTACTCCATCGCCATCAAAGTCACCTCTAAATATGGTTTCTTCTTCATGACACGTGATAGAATAATCTTTATCCATATAAAAGAGGTAAAAGAAATAATTTCGAGAACCGTCTTTAATAAATATTTTAGGAGATATGCCCAATTTTTCATTTTTGTGTTGTTTGAAAGAGGCATTGACAACTTGAGTATTTCCAAAGTGCTCAACTGAAATCCTTGTAGGGTTATGAAGAAAAAGTTCAAATGACAGTCCTTCTGCTATAATTGATAGAGGATCAGTATTATCTAATTCTAAAAAACGATGCCATCGCGTCATTTGAAGGATGGCAGTTGCTATTTCATCTTGATCTTGAGAAGCAAACACTTTATCTCCAACATCATTTTTCAGCGTTTTTATTTCGCCTTCTACTTTAAGCTCAATATTTTTTATACCATTTTCTGTTTGAGTTAATTCGATGTTTTCAAAAGATGACCAATTGTTTATATATTGATTAACTTCATTATCGTTCCCAGATATTAATACAAACTCTTTTTTTACAGGGAGTGACCTGATGGCTCCTATATAGATTCTTGTAGCACCAAAAAGTGTTGAGAACATTGATTTAATAGAGAACTTCAAATCCATTTCAAGTGTACTTCTCAGTGTACCTATATCTATTATTTGTGCAGCTCCAATTTTCTTTTTTTTCTTGTTTGCGGTGAGTAATTCTACATTTATTTTTTTGTGGGGAGCTTTAATTAGCCCATGTATTATTCCATACTTAATATACCATCTTCCACCCTGAAAGTAAACTTCATATTCTGCAGCATGTTTTGATTTTTTTTGACTCAAGAAATAGGTATAAGGGTTCATTTCTGCTAAAAAGGAGAATTTTGGGTTTTGAAATCTTCTAATTTTTCTCACCTCCGCCCTTGTACGGAGGTATAGATCAGCATAGGTGATGTCATTTTTTGATGCCTTTAATGCCTTTACAAGCCCAGTAGAAAAAGCACCGCCATTAGTAGAGTCACCAGCTATTTCGTGGCGCCTACAAGCTGAAATATTAATATGAGGAGCAAAAGGAATAGCTAGATTAATGGCAGTATAATATCCATTGGCATATGATGATAATACCCTTTCTCTAGCCACTGTATTCGCGCTGCGGATTCCATTGTAAGAAGAAGAACGAAGTACACGTGTACCTGATCCAGAATGGCAGCAATCTAAAGAAATCAAAATATGAGGAGGGTTTTCTTTTTTATTACCATTAGGATAAAAATTAGCAACCTTATAAATTAAGACTGCTAATTCTTTATCAGCTAAGTTATAGCTTTCATTAGGGAGGCTTGCATAACAAAGCATTGTTTGGTCCTTTTTAGAAGCATCAGAAATATGAAATTCTGGAGCTGACCATGCCTGTGAACCGTGACCACTGAAGTGAAACCAAACCACATCGTCGGGCCCAGCTTTTGAAAGATGCTTTTCAAACCTTTCCATCACATTGATATAAGTGGCGTTTTTATCAATCAATGATTCTACCTTTAAAGAAAATTGATCCTTTAATGAAGTATTGATATACTCTTTGATATTATTTGCATCTTTAACACATCCTTTTAGTTTTTTATAAGGATGTTGATAATCATTGATACCTACAATTAGCGCGAATAGGGATTTCATAAGAAGAAATAATCTAAGAAAATCATCTGAATAATAATTTTGAACTACTCAGGTGGGCGCTTTTGAGACCTGTCTGCCATACAGGCAGATAAAAAAATGAGGTTTTTTTACCAGATGAAGCAAATTTTTTGAGGCATAGCAGAGCTACGACGAAAAAAAATAACTGAAATATGGTAGAAAAATAATTCTTTTTATCCAAAATTGGCACCACCTGAGTAGTTACAATAATGAGTCCACTCCGGAAACAGACATTTTTTACAAAATGAGTTGTTTTGGATGAGATTTACATTTATTGAGATTCGGTGATGCCTGAGTATCAGCTAATTAAAAAAAATATAAAGATCGCCAAAAGAAA
>JAZGFD010000314.1:0-22935 GCA_036479115.1 Saprospiraceae bacterium
GTGACTACTCAGGTACCATTAAAAGAGAATTAAGTTTGGACTATTTGCATCATAGTTGAGTGCATATTGAGATTACTTTTTCTCAAAGTATCACAAACAGATCTTAGGGTACAGCAGACAATGTTGGCCTGATTTGAATCCTGTAGGGATTTAATATTCGTAGGGTTTTATTGTATTTAAAAAATTCGACCCTGTCGGGGTCGTATGTATCGATTATCGTCTATTTTTTATAATCATATGAACCCTTCAGGTTCAACGCTGAGTTACTATTATTGCGAAAATAGCTTGTGTCTATTAAAAATGTAATTTTTAAGTTTGACAAGTTTTCATTTAACCACTAAATAATAGGCACTCGTTTTAACTGCCAGTATATTGAGTCCACTCCGAAATTTCATCCAAAACGATTCTTTTTCTGAAAAATGTTAGTTTCCAGAGTAGACTCTATGTTGCTCTTTTATAAATTCTCTGGCCGTAATTTTCTTACTGTTGTCCCAGTTCTCCACATTTCGCTTTCTCTTAATTCTTTAAGCTCTGCTTCTAATTTTACTCTATAGTCTTCTTGGCTATTAGAGTCTATTGATAACTGAGCTTCATGACCAGAAGCAACACTATCATACAAGTCAGAAAAAACCGGTTTAGTGGCATCTCTAAATTTCTTCCACCAATCTAATGCTCCTCTCTGTGCGGTAGTGCTACAATTGGCATACATCCAGTCCATACCATTTTCAGCCACTAAGGGGTATAATGATTGTGTGGCTTCCTCTACCGTCTCATTAAAGGCTTCTGATGGCGTATGTCCTTTTTCTCTTAACACTTCGTATTGAGCTTGGAAAAGCCCTTGTATTGCGCCCATAAGTGTACCTCTTTCACCAGTAAGATCACTGTATACTTCTCTTTTGAAAGTTGTTTCGAATAAATACCCAGACCCTACTCCTATGCCTAGTGCAACTACTCTATCATAAGCATTTCCTGTAGCATCTTGAAAAATGGCATAGCTGGAATTAAGCCCTCTCCCTTCTAGAAACATTCTTCTCAGACTTGTGCCAGAACCCTTAGGGGCTATTAAAATCACATCGACTCCCTCAGGAGGAATGATACCCGTTCTTTCTTTGAAAGTGATGCCAAAACCATGAGAAAAATAGAGTGCCTTCCCAGGTGTTAAATGTTTTTTCACCGTAGGCCACACACTTATTTGACCAGCATCTGAGAGAAGGTACTGTATTATAGTTCCTTTTTCTAGGGCTTCTTCGATTTCAAATAAAGTTTGGCCTGGCACCCATCCATCGGCGACGGCCTTATCCCAGGATTTAGAATTGTTTCTTTGGCCTATGATTACATTAAATCCATTGTCTTTTAAGTTAAGAGATTGCCCAGGGCCTTGTACTCCATAACCTATAATGGCTATGGTTTCATTTTTTAAAGTTTCTCTTGCTTTGTCTAGTGGGAATTCCTCTCGGGTTACTACGTTTTCTTCTACACCGCCAAAATTTAGTACTGCCATCTTTTATTTTTATTTAGTGATATTATTTATTCAGTCCATTTTTTTAACAGACTGGCTTTTAATTTTTTTTGCAACTACTCATTGTGCGCTAAATTTAAGTCAATAAGCGCCGCAGGAGTATAACTATTTGTGTAACTACTCAGGTGGTATCAATTTATGTCTCAATAGCGCTGCTATTAATAAAAAAATAGTCTGTGTCTAGCAAAAAAATAGCAATTTTTTATTTCAAAAGCACACCACCTGAGTATTTACCTATTTGTCAATTAATTCTCAATATTGTAAATATTTATTTTCTAATGAATTCAAATATGAGTTGAGCTTTTCCATAGGCTTTACGATGGCAACTCTTCCTGATCTCACGAATTCATAAATTCCCGTTTCTTTTAGATCAACCAACAATGCTTCTGTCTCAATATCGTGTCCTGTTTTTTCAATTACTGCATATTTAGGCTCTATTGCCAATATTCTTGCATTGTGTTTTCTTAACAAATTTTCTACTTTGTCACCATCATGGAGTGACTCTATAGGCACTTTATATAAGGCGACCTCTTGATAGACAATTTCATCATTTCTATAATAAAAGGCTTTTAGTATTTCTACTTGTTTTTCTATCTGAGCTACTAATTTTTTAATCCTATTTTCTTCTATGTCAAGACGAATAGTAAACCTATGAATTCCTTCCATAGAGGATTTGGACACAGTAAGAGATTCGATATTAATATGACGTCTGGTAATGATACCTACTACACGACTGAGGATTCCAGATTTATTTTCTGAATAAACGGTAACTGTAAATTGATCTATCATATTTTAATATTATTCTAGCACTATTTCATTCACAGCTTTGCCTGTAGAAATCATCGGGAAAACATTTTCTTTTTGAATTACCCTTACGTGTAGTAAAAAAGCCCCTTCAGTTTGTAGCATTTCTTTTACTCCATTTTCTAAGTCTTTAGGGTCTCTTATTTCTTTGCCTGGCACACCAAACCCTTCAGCAATTTTAAGAAAATCTGGATTTTGAAGCTCTACAGAGCTGTATCTTTTATCAAAGAATAGCTCCTGCCATTGTCGCACCATACCAAGGTGTTCATTGTCGAGAAGCAATATTTTCACGCCTATATTCCATTGGTGACATACGCCCATTTCTTGCAAAGTCATCTGAAATCCTCCATCACCTATTATGGCAATGACTTCTCTTTCTGGAAAGGCAAATTTTGCTCCTATAGCAGCAGGAAGTCCAAATCCCATCGTCCCTGCTCCACCTGACGATATCCACTGATCTTCACCTAGATAATCGTAATATCTGGCCGCAATCATTTGATGCTGACCCACATCTGTAACAACTATTGCTTTGCCATTGGTTTGATCTGATACTTCCTTTATCACACGGCCCATTGTGAGCATCCCTGTCATGTTTTTCTTCAGATCTTTTTTTATTACTTTTTGTTCTTCTTCTTTCCTACATTTTTCAAATTCAGAAAGCCACTTAGAGTATGTCTTCTTTTTTACCAATGGGATCAATGCCTCAATTGCATCTTTAGCATCAGCATGTATAGCTAAGTCAACATCAACATTTTTATTTAATTCTGATTCATCAATTTCAATATGGATAATCTTAGCTTGTTTTGCATATGCATCAAGCCGACCTGTTACCCTATCGTCAAATCTCATCCCGATAGCAATGAGAAGGTCACACTCATTGGTTTTCATATTGGGGGCATAGTTGCCATGCATCCCCAACATGCCTACATAAAGTGGATGATCAGAACTTATCGTAGATAAGCCATGAATGGTGCAACCTACCGGGATACCGGTTTTCTCTACAAATTCATTAAAAACTTTTTTAGCCCCTGCTATATGAATGCCATGACCGGCTAGAATGAATGGGTTTTTTGCATTATTTATCATAATAGCAGCATCTTTTATCACTGATTCTTCCACTTTTGGTCTTGCATGATAACTTCGGATATAAGGATTTTTTTCATATACAAAATCAACCTCATCCATTTGTGCATTCTTAGTTATATCTAATAATACAGGGCCTGGCCTGCCTGTATTGGCTATTCGGAATGCTTTGGCCATTATTTCGGGTATTTCCTCTGCTTTGGTTACTTGATAATTCCATTTGGTGATGGGAGTACTACATCCTATTACATCCACTTCCTGAAAAGCATCAGATCCTAAAAGATGATTAAAAACTTGACCAGTAATACACACCAAAGGCGTAGAATCCATCATTGCATCAGCAAGCCCGGTGAATAAATTAGTAGCCCCAGGGCCAGATGTTGCCACTACTACCCCAGTTTTTCTAGTAGCTCTGGCAAAACCCTGAGCAGCATGAATAGCTCCTTGTTCATGGCGAGCAAGAATATGCTGAATTTGTTTTTTATAACCATATAGAGCATCGTAAAAGGGCATGATTGCCCCACCAGGATAACCAAAAATGATTTTGACATCTTCTTTCACAAAACATTTTAGAATGGCCTCAGCTCCGCAGACTCTAATCCTTTTTTTTGTATTTTCTTTTTTTAATCTGGTTGCTTTCATTTTATTCAAATTCATCAGTTACACAACCTTCCGAAGCTGAGGAAACTGTATATCTGTATTTTTTTAAAACACCACTTGCAGGCCTTTCGGGGCGTTGCCATACTTTTCTTCTTAATTCTAATTCTGTATCACTTATTTTAAGAGATAAAATATTATCCATAGCATCTATAATAATAATGTCTCCATTTTGGATAATGCCTATATTCCCACCTTCATATGCTTCTGGGGTGATATGCCCGACTACAAAACCATGTGTTCCTCCTGAAAATCGGCCATCAGTAATTAGTGCTACATTATTGCCTAATTTGGCACCCATAATGAGAGATGTAGGTTTCAGCATTTCTGGCATTCCTGGACCTCCTTTGGGGCCAGAATATCTGATAACGATCACATGACCTGCCTTTATTTCATTGTTTTGAATGGCAATATTACATTCTTCTTCTGAATCAAACACAATGGCCTGACCAGTAAATTTTTCTCCTTCTTTTCCTGTAATTTTTGCTACGGCTCCATCTGGAGCAAGATTGCCATAAAGAATTTGTAAATGCCCATTAGGTTTTACTGGATTGCTTACTGGATTGATCACTTTTTGGTCTGTTTTAAGGCCTTTTACAGATGCTAAGTTTTCACTTAATTGTCTGCCAGTAACCGTCATACAATCGAGGTGAAGCATACCTTCTTCTGCCATCATTTTCAAGACTCCAGGGATGCCTCCGACGTTATGCAAATCTTCCATCACATATTGCCCACTTGGCTTGAGGTCAGCTAAGAAAGGTGTTTTATCACCAATAAGCTGAATGTCGTTTATGGTTAATGGAACGTTCACAGATTTAGCCATAGCTATGAGGTGCATTACGGCATTGGTAGATCCTCCTAATACTGTGATCAATCTTACTGCATTTTCAAATGACTCTCGAGTCATAATATCTCGTGGCTTGAGGTCTTTTTCTAACAGGTTTTTTATTGCTGCTCCTACATTAACACATTCTATAGATTTTTCGGGACTATTGGCAGGATTAGAAGAATTATAGGGCAATGACATACCCAGTGCTTCTATAGCTGATGCCATTGTATTGGCAGTATACATACCCCCACATGCTCCCGAACCAGGGCATGCATTTTTTACTATGTTTTTAAATTCTACTTCGTCTATATCTCCCGCTGTTCTTTGGCCTAGAGCCTCAAAAGCACTGACAATATCCAGTTTTTTTCCATTGTAAAAACCTGGGCTAATCGTGCCTCCGTACACTACAATTCCGGGCCTGTTTAATCTACCTAAAGCCATAATTGCCCCTGGCATATTTTTATCACATCCTACTACTGTTACTACACCATCATACCATTGTGCAGATACTACAGTCTCTATAGAATCTGCAATGATATCTCTTGATACCAATGAATATCTCATACCATCAGTACCCATTGAGATTCCGTCACTTACTCCTATGGTATGAAATGTAAGACCTACCAAATCTTGGCTATTCACACTGCTTTTAATCGAATCAGCAAGGCCATTGAGATGCATGTTACAAGGATTTCCGTCCCACCCAGTACTGGCTATGCCCACAAGTGGCTTTTTCATATCCTCTTCTGTCAATCCTATGCCATAAAGCATGGCTTGGGCTCCTGGCTGTGTGTCATCTTGAGTGACTTTTTTGCTGTATTTATTGAGTAGTGACAATGTTTTCTTTTTTAGCTTTTCAATATTTTATTTTTGATGTAGTCTCCCACCTCTGAGCATTTTTTTGAAACTTCTTTATCTAAATCTTCTGTTACATAATTTTCAGCCATACTTTTGTTTACTGCTATTCTTACCACATTGGCTTCCTCTTTTAGTTTTAAATGATCTAGTAACATCGCTGCCGAAAGAATAGTCGCTATCGGGTTGGCAACATCCTTACCTGCTCCTTGAGGATATGACCCATGTACAGGCTCAAATACAGAAGTGCTGGTGCCTATTGATGCTGATGGCAAGAGACCTAATGATCCCGTTATTACACTGGCTTCATCACTAAGGATATCACCAAAAAGATTAGCCGTCACTATAACATCAAATTTTTTTGGCCATTGCACAATCTGCATCGCTGCATTATCAACAAATAGATAGTCCACATCTATATCAGAATAATCATTTTCCATATCTTGGGTAGTTTCTCTCCAAAGACGAGAAGAGGCCAATACATTGGCCTTATCTACCAGAGTGAGCCTTTTGTCTCTTCTTCCTGAATATTCAAATGCCAATTTAACAATGCGCTGTACTTCAGGTCTGGTATAAGTCATTGTATCAAATGCCATATTAAGGTCTTCAGATCTGCCTCTTGCACCAAAATAAATACCTCCAGTCAACTCCCTGATTACTATAAAATCAACTCCCTCTATTAGCTCTGCTCTAAGCGGAGATTTATGTATGAGGTGAGGAAAAGCTTTGACAGGCCTGATATTAGCGTATAGTCCTAGCATTTGCCGCATTCTTAACAGTCCTTGCTCGGGTCTCACTTTAGCTTTTGGGTCATTGTCATATTTAGGATGACCTATGGCTCCGAAAAGCACAGCATCTGATTCTTCACAATTATTAAATGTATCCATTGGAAAAGGGTCTCCAGTTTGATCTATGGCTACTGCTCCCACTGGGCTATGTTTAAAGTCAAATCTATGACCACTCAAATCACCAATGGCCTCTAGGGTTTTCATGGCCTGTTTTGTCACTTCTGGCCCGATTCCGTCTCCTGGTAGGGTTGCTATTTTGTAGTTCATTTACTTCTTCTATTCTTTTTGGATTGCCTGCTTTGTGACGTTATTTTTTTCGTCAAAAGAACATAACCTAGACAACTATACAAAATGTTTTTTATTGAAACTTTATTTACAAATAAACTTTATTATATATCTCTTGTGCTAATATTTTCATATATTTTTTATGCTATTTTTACTATAGGTAACGCTATTTGATTTTTGTTTTCTAATATATTGAGCATTTTAATAGTAGCCTTGATTGCTGCTATTGCTTGATCAGAATCCAAACCATTTGTTTTGAATTCATTTCCATCATAGCTCCATGTTATAACAGTATGACAGAGGGCATCTGTCTTTCCTCCTGGAGGAATTGACACATTGTAATCAATAAGTTCTGGGTAAGACTTGTTCAGGTTGTCATAAATGGCCCATAAGGCATTCATAAATGCATCGTATTGCCCATCACCAGAAGATGTTTGCTTATGTAATTTGCCATCTAATTCTACACAAATAGATGCTGATGAATCTAAACCTGATGCCACAGATAAGGAGTAGTTTTTAATTTGGATTCTTTGCTCCATTTCTTGACTTTTCAAAACGTCCACGATGATGAAGGGTAGGTCTTCTTTGGTTACGATTTGTTTCTTATCACCCAGTTCATTAATCTTTTTGGTGAGCTTTTTCATTGACTCACTGTCTAATTCAATGCCCAGTTCTTCTAAGTTCTTTTTTATACTGGCTTTTCCTGCTAATTTGCCTAGGGCATAAATTCTTTTGCGATTAAATCGTTCAGGCTTTAGTTCATTGTGATAAAGGTCTTTTTTACTATCACCATCAGCATGGATACCACTGGTTTGAGTGAATACAAATTCTCCAATGAGAGGTTTATTGCCTGGGATTCGGATTCCGGAAAAAGACTCAATCATTTTACACACAGGAAACAGTTTTCTCTCGTCCACATTAATCTCACAGTTAAGATGATCTCTGAGTACACCTATCACACTTGACAAGGGTACATTTCCAGCCCTTTCGCCTAATCCATTGAGTGTAGTGTGAATACCATTGATACCAGCCTTTACAGCAGAATACACATTGGCTGTAGCCAAATCATAATCATTGTGAGCGTGAAAGTCAAAATCAATATCTGGGTATCTTTTTATAATATCTGTGCAATATTCAAATGTCTGATCGGGATTGAGTACGCCTAAAGTATCAGGCAACATAAAGCGATTTACACCAGCCTCTTTCAATCCATCAATCATAGCATATATATACTCAGGAGAATCCTTCATTCCATTAGACCAGTCTTCAAAGTAGACATTAACGGTAATGCCCATTTTTTTTGCTTTCGCTAATACTTGTTTTATATCATTAAGATGTTCTTTTTGTGTTTTTCTCAACTGGTATTTACAATGATTTAATGATCCTTTGGTCAAAAGATTATTAACAGTAGCTCCTGAATTCTTAATCCAATCTAATGAGCGTGTACCATCTACGAAGCCTAGAATCTCTATAGATTTTTCATGCCCATTTTTTCGTGCCCATTTTATAATAGCTTTTACGGCTTTAAATTCGCCTTCTGAAACATGGGCTGAGGCAATTTCTAGGCGATCTACCTTTAATTCCTCCAAAATTAATCGGGCCATTTGCAACTTCTCATTTTCTGTAAAAGATACTCCTGATGTCTGTTCGCCATCTCGTAGGGTAGTATCCATTATGTTTATCTTCATCTTACAGATATTAAGTAGAAAAGCAATAAAAGTGTATTGGTGGAATCAATGTTGTATTAGAATAAAAATGGTGCCAAATTATATCAGTTGCGCTTCTTCAAAAGCCTTTATTTCGTCGGATATGCTCAACAAATAATCAATATCATCGTGCCCATTTAGAAGGCATTTTTTCTTATAAGGATTGATTTCAAATGAAGTGGAAATTCCTGTAGGCACTATTGTAAAAGCTTGCTTTTCTAGATTTACCTCAAAATTTGTTTTAGGGTCTTTTTCTATTTCAGAAAATATTCTAGTTAAAAACTCTTCACTTACTGTGATTGGCAAGATTCCATTGTTCAATGTATTATTTTTAAAAATATCAGCAAAAAAACTAGATATTACTACTTTGAATCCATAATCACCTATTGCCCACGCTGCATGTTCTCTGCTCGACCCACAACCAAAGTTTTTGCCACCAATAAGAATTTTGCCAGAATAGATGGGATTGTTTAAGACAAAGTCAGAAATGGGCTCATTATTTGAGCCGTACCTCCAATCTCTGAATAAGTTTTCACCAAAGCCATCACGAGTGGTAGCTTTTAAGAACCGTGCTGGAATAATCTGATCGGTGTCCACATTCTCAATAGGTAATGGAACAGCACTGGAAATGATATTTTGGAATTTATCTAAAGCCATGAGTGTTTTTTTTAATTCTGAAAAATGGTTCTTGGGTCGATGATTTCTCCAGTAATTGCAACAGCTGCAGCCGTAAGAGGGCTAGCTAATAGGGTGCGAGACCCTGGGCCTTGTCTGCCTTCAAAATTTCTATTAGAAGTAGAAATAGCATATTTTCCTTTTGGTATTTTGTCATCATTCATTGCCAAACATGCAGAACACCCTGGTTGTCTCATCTTGAATCCTGCTTGCTCTAATACATCTACAATGCCTTCTTCTCTGGCTTGCTGCTCTACTTGTTTGGAGCCAGGTACTATCCATGCTGTGATATTATCTGCTTTCTTCTTGCCTTTTACAAACTGAGCCACTGATCTAAGGTCTTCTATTCTTCCGTTAGTACAGCTTCCTACAAATACATAATCCACTTTTTTCCCAATCATGGTATCTCCATCCTTAAATCCCATATAGTCTAACGATTTTTTAAAACTAGATACTTCCTTAGATGTGAACTCGTCTATTCTAGGAATACGGCCAGTAATTTTAACACCCATTCCGGGGTTGGTTCCGTATGTGATCATTGGTTCTATATCTTCCGCATTGAATGACAATTCATGATCAAAAATAGCCCCATCATCAGTAGTGAGTTTTTTCCATCTGGTCACCGCCACATCCCAATCTTTTCCTTGAGGTGCATATTTTCTTCCTTTTACATAGTCAAAAGTGACCTGATCGGGTGCGATCACTCCTCCTCTGGCTCCCATCTCTATACTCATATTGCATATGGTCATGCGTGCTTCCATGCTCATGTCTCTGAATACTTGCCCTGCATATTCTACAAAGTAACCAGTGGCTCCACTTGCTGATATCTCACTAATGATATATAAAATAACATCTTTAGAAGTAACTCCTTTCTTTAAGTTTCCATTTACTGTTATTCGCAGTTTTTTTGGCTTAGGTTGTAAAATGCATTGTGTAGCCAGCACCATTTCCACTTCTGATGTCCCTATGCCAAAAGCTATAGTACCAAATGCTCCATGGGTAGATGTGTGGCTATCACCACATACCATAGTCATGCCCGGCTGAGTGATTCCAAGCTGTGGCCCTACTACATGTACAATGCCTTGATTAGGATGATTGAGACCATATAGTTCAATATTATGTTGTTCACAGTTTTCTGTTAATTTGTCCACTTGATATTTAGACAATTTGTCTTCAATCGGGAGGTGTTGATTTATAGTAGGTACATTGTGATCAGGAGTAGCTACCGTTTTCTCTGGACATCTCACCTTGAGGTTTCTTTTGTTAATCCCGTTAAATGCTTGTGGAGAAGTGACTTCGTGTATAAGGTGCTTGTCGATATACAAAACACTGGGGCCACCTTCAATTTCATTGACAACATGGGCATCCCATATTTTATCGAATAACGTTTTTTTCATCTAAAAATACCCTTTAAGCTACTTGAGCTTTTAAATTTTGAAAAATAAACATAAGGTCTTCATCTATGATCTCTTTTTTCTGGTCTGCTAAAGTAAGAAAACCGCTATACGCAAGATCTAACTCTACCTTAGTAAGATTGTAACCTATATTTTTATATCTGTAAGCTAATGCAGCCCTACCAGAACGAGCAGTGAGGATAATCTGAGACCTATCCACCCCTACTTCTTTAGGGTCAATGATCTCATATGTGGATCTTTCTTTGATGACTCCATCCTGATGAATGCCTGATGAATGTGAGAAAGCATTGTCACCCACTATTGCTTTATTGGCTTGCACAATTATGCCCATTTCTTCGCATACTTCGCGACTTAGAGGGTATAGTAATGTTGTATTTATTTCTGTAATGTATTGGTCTTTTAATCTGTGTTTTAACACCATTACTACTTCTTCGAGGCTACAATTTCCAGCTCTTTCTCCTATCCCATTCATAGTGCATTCTACCTGTGTGGCCCCATTAATTACTCCTGCTACAGAGTTAGCAGTAGCCATGCCGAGATCATTGTGACAATGTGTAGATATTGTACACTTGTCAATGCCTTTTACATGTTCGACAAGGTATTTTATTTTCTCTCCATATTCTGTAGGAAGGCAATAACCAGTAGTATCTGGTATGTTAAGCACAGTGGCTCCTGCATCTACAGCAGCCTGTATTACTTTGGCGAGGTATGGATTTTCAGTACGTCCAGCATCTTCGGCATAAAATTCTACATCTTCTACAAATGATTTAGCATAGGTTACGCATCTTTTTGTTCTTTCCAATACATCTTCTCGTGTGGTTCTTAGTTTGTGAAAGATGTGACTATCTGATGTGCCCAGCCCTGTATGTATTCTTGGCCTTTTGGCTGTAGCCAATGCCTCTGCAGCACATTTTATATCTTTTTCTACAGCGCGTGATAACCCACACACGATGGTATCATTGATCATAGACCCTATGCTCATTACAGATTCAAAGTCGCCAGGACTAGAAATAGGAAACCCTGCTTCTATTACATCCACGCCTAGCTCTTCTAGTCTTTTGGCAAGTTTTAACTTTGGCTCCTTGGCCAATTTGCAGCCGGGTACTTGCTCTCCATCCCTTAGAGTAGTATCAAATATTTGTATTCTTTGTGCTGACATTAGAACTTGCTTAAAATGCTTTTATCAAATAGGATAATAAAAATAATGGAGTGCGGCCTCGCTTTCTTGCCAAAAAATCATTTATTTACAATATTAAACTCTGAGTTAAATTTTATAAAAAGTTGATAACCAGTTAATTAATTGAATATTATATACAATGCCTAAGCAATCTACAGATCATCTTATAAATCTTGTAAAAAGGATGACACCTGCTGAAAAAAGGCATTTTAAAATATTTGTCAAAAGAAATAACCCAAAGGAAGACCCGATTTTCTTAAAACTATTTGATTACATCGATAGGAAAAAAACATATAATGAAGATCTTATTATAAGAGAGATAAAAGGAATCAAGAAAACACAATTGGCCAATGTCAAAGCAAATCTTCTAAAGCAGCTTCTTTCTTCGTTAAAACTCCAAATGCGAAATAGCCTTAGTGATATCAATATCAGAGAGCAGGTTGATTTTGCCCAGGTGCTTTATGCCAAAGGGCTTTATAAAGGTGCATTGGGTCAATTAGAAAAAGCAAAAAAAGCAGCTGCAGAAAAAGAAAAGTATTCATTGTTACAAACTATTATAGAGTTTGAAAAACATATAGAAAGCTTGTATATCACAGGGAGTATGTATCCTAAGGCCAAATCCCTGACCAAAGAGAGCAATGAGAATATTAATAAGATAAGTATTGAAAATAAACTTACTGATTTTTCATTATCACTTTATGGCCTATATCTGCAATATGGCTATGTAAAGAATGAGGAAGATTTTAATTTTGTTACCAATTATTTCAAATCCAAGTTTCCTAAAGTGGATGAAAGTAAGTTAGGATTCATGGGCAAGCTGAGCCTATATCAATCGTATGTATGGTACTATAATATGGTACAAAATTTTGCTTATTATTATAAATATGCTCAGAAATGGTTGGATCATTTTTTAGAGCATCCTTATTGGATAGCGGAAGAAACTAGTCTTTTCATTAAAGGCTATCATAATCTATTGAATGGCTTATTCATGTGCTCTAGATCTGAAAAGTTTGAAAAAAGACTCATGGAGCTTAAGAATCTGGAAGAGGATTATAATCTAAATTTTCTTGAAAATCAAAGGTCTTCGTTTAGGCTATTTGAAATTAATCACGATATTAATAATGTGTACTTAAGTGGCAACTACGAAAGTGCTCAGGAAATGGCCATTAATATATCTCAAATTATAATAAAGAACCCTTATGAATGGGATGATTTTAGAATAATGATGTTTGATTACAAAGTGGCATGTATATACTTTGGTGCAGCTGATCTTGACAACTGTATTTTGCATCTTAATAGGATCACAAATGTGGTAAGACCTCACTTACGTGGCGACATCCAATGTTTTGCACGTATTTTAAACATCATAGCTCATTTTGATCTGGGCAATGAGGATTTGGTATCACATCAGATAAGATCTACATATAGATTTATCAGTAAAATGGACAATGTTCAAAAAGTACACAGAGAAATATTTGCTTTCTTAAGACGTACGCCTAGTATGACGGAAGGTATTCTTCATCAAGAATTTTCTAAGCTTAAAACAAAGCTGGTGGAGCTAAAAAAAGACCCTTATGAGCGAAGGCCTTTTCTTTATTTGGATATCATATCATGGCTAGATAGCAAAATTGAGGGAGTTACAATGGCCGAAGCAGTGAGGAAGAATGCTTTTTTTAATGGCAAAATTGAAAAAGGTTGAGCCCACTCAGAAAACAGATAATTGTCACAAAATGAATTATTTTAGATTTTTTATGTTTTCGAAGTGGGCTCAAGGTTAGATAAAGTTCATTTTTTATGCGTAGCAGAGCGATAGTGAAAAAATAGCTGAAGTATGGTAGAAAAAGAACTTTTTTAGCCAAAATTGGATCCACCTGAGTAGTTACAAATCAAAATATATTTTCAGTGGCTTGATGTTCAAGCTCGGATCTCTTTAAGTAAGCCCATACAGAAAAACTAAGAGGAGCGGTTAGGGTTGTAGGTACTGTGGAGTTGAGCGGTTCGGGTGTGCCTTTCAAGGTGTGCATAAAGTAAGTCAATGCTATGGTGATAAGCGTAGGAATGATCACAGCTAAAATGAGGGACATCCATTTGTCGTCCCATTTGATCGCGATATTTTCTACCATTTTTGTGAAAATGCCACCCATCAGACAAGTATAAACGAATTGCTTAGAAGCGGCAATTAGAGCACCTGAGGGGTCATGATCTGCATTGACAAGATACACAATAAATGCCATAATTATGGCGCCATAAAGTCCCATTTTCAGATCAAAAAATAAATTTTTACCTAGGCTGTTTTTCACAATAAATTTATTATCCAACCTTACAAAGGTAATAATGTCAGCCATTTGTAACAAAAAAAATAATAAACATAGTTTTTAGGATTCGAAGGCAGAGTAGTGTTTCTACTCTGCTTTACCTTTTTTATCTACTTTTCTTCTGTTGTCATTGCTATCTCTATCTATGAGCTTGTTATATGGATCTATACCCACTTCTTTTGGCTCTTCTGACACTGTAATGGTGTATTTATTCTCTATTTCTGTTATCTTATGTTTTTGCAAATAGAGTTCTTTTTCTACATCATCGCCATTTTTGTCTTTTGTCAAACCAAATACCCCGACGTCTATATAATCAGCTAATGGAAATGATCTAGTGGGTCGATTTTGGCCTTTTACCTTTAGAGTAGTTGTTACGCTATCTTGATTGTAAAATTGCTGTTTCCCTTTTTCATCGGTGCGATATTTCGTGACATGGGCAGTGATATCTACGGTATATGTCCCGTCGCCGTTATCATTATAAACAACCTCAGTAATACGGTTATCATACAAAGTGATGTTCTCAAACATATCTTCTATGACATATAGAAAACTATCGGGAGTGGCTTCTTTAATCATGGATACTAAATCCAATGAAGTAGTATATGGCGGGTCTTGAAAAGCAACACTATCAATATAATCACTCAAAACTCCATTTAATTTTTTCTCGCCTATATAATCGGATAGCGCATAGAATACCATCGATCCTTTGTTGTAATGGATATATGGTTGATTTTCTACAGAGACGAGAGGTTGCTCTTTTTTTCGTTCCGTACTTCTGAATAGGAGGTATTTATCCAAAGCGTTTTTTAAAAATTTTCGCATTTTATCCTTTCCATATCGCTTTTCTAAGACCTTGAGAGAAGAATATTCAGAAAGACTTTCTATTACCATAGTGGCACCTTGAGTGCCTGCACTTACTACCTGGTGACCCCACCATTGATGGGCCAGTTCATGAGCTGTAATAGCATATGTATAATCCACTCCGCCTTCTTTTCCATCGTCTGGCTTGGCTACAAAACCTACATTTTCTGAAAACGGAACAGTATTGGCAAACGACTGGGCAAAACCTACTCTTGGCACTTCTAAGATGCGTAACTGATCGTACTGATAAGGCCCAAATTCTTTAGTATAGTAATCGAGACCATCTTTCAGCGCTAACATCATTCTGTCCAGATTGAAGTCATGATCTTTATGATATAATATAGACAACTCTACATCCTTCCACTTGTCTTTTTTAACTGCATATCGTGCACTGCACACGTTATAGAAATTGAGCATGGGCCGTTTCATTTTATAGTGAAAATATTTTCTGCCATCTTGCTCCCATTCCCTTACAAGATTACCTGGAGCCATAGCGATTTGGTCAAGGCTTGTACCTATTGTTATTTCAAATGATATCCAATCTGAAAAATTAGATAATATATGATTTTGAATCGCTAATGTATCTGTAGGCAAGGGCATACGCTCTTTATCCTTTAATCCATATTTTTCTCTGGTTTTCTTATCTTGAAGTTCTACAACATCTTGGTATCCTATTGAGGGAAATTCACCATGATTAAAAAAAGTGCCATTTTCTACTACAGGAGAGTATTTATGTAAAAAGTGATTCTCTTTATTTTTGACCACCCATTCCATTTTTATGGTATCTCCAGAAGCCATAGCCTCATCAAAAGCCCATAATATTACATTCATGGTGGTATCCATCAGTACGATTGAAGCTTTTCTATCAAAAGAGACTTCTGGTTTGATAGAAGCATACATAACCATTAAAGTGTCAATGTTTTCATTCGTTTTATTAGCTAAGAAATAGCTACCTGTTACATCAAGGTTGCCCTCTTCAGGATATAATTCCACATTGGCCTTAACGCCTATAATACGTGGTTGTGTTTTAGTCTCAAAATAATTGAATTTTTTTTCAAAATCAGCTCTAATGATCTCTTCTTCTTTAGAAGATAAGAACGTATCTATAACATTTTCATGGTAATAAATACAATATCCCATGCTGAGAAATAATACCGAGAAAAGACATGTCACCATGCCGCTGCGTAATGTAAAATTTCTGTTTGTTCTTTTTCTCCAATCTTTAAAAGAGGATGCCGTTCCTCGTCTCCACATAATCCATCCCAAAGCGGCAAAAAACAAACCTCCTAATATCCAATAAAGACGATAAAAGTAGAATGCTTTCAAATACCACCCATACCCAGAAATATCAGAGTAACTTACGCTCTGTCCATTGTTATATGTGAATACATCTTGCTCTATTCCGAGCCGATCTAAAAAGCCTATACCCACAAAAAGCACAAGAGTAGTGACCAGACCTATATAGAAGTTAGGAATCAAAGTATATATCAAAATGCACATGAGAGTCCATGGTAAAAGCTGCACCCATCTTATAGCATATAGGTCAATGAAGTATACATTTAACTCAAAATTGTAATATCCATTATATACCTGATAAATAATGCCCGCTATAATAGGAATCAAGAAAAGAATTCCTTGCATTAAGGTAATGCTCATAAATTTTGACACCACAAATGACCAATCAAATGTAGGTGAGACATCTTCTAATTGATAGATATTATCAGCGCGTTTTCTATTTATAATCATACCAGTATACACCAATGTCAAAAGGAAAATGAAAATATAGAATGTTCTTCCAGCTCTAGTGATCATTTCTTTGGTGGTGGGCAGTGTAGGAGTCTCAAACATGAATCCACTCACTAAAAATGTGATTAATATGACCAGCAATCCCAAAACACTAATTACAATGAACGGGCCTCCCTTGACAATATATCCCAAGTCTAATTTAGTAAGGTGCAATGCCGATTTTAGGTTTTGTACGAATCCATAGCTCCGCTTCACCTCAGGTAAATCTATTTTTTGGATACTGGCTAGTTGATATCGTGATGAAGTGAGTCGGTCTTTATTCCTATTAAAAATACGCCATCCTTTTGGTATCACTTTAAAATCAAAAGTCATATATGACCAAAATAGTATAAGAAGCCCTATCCCCGTCCATAATAGTCTATTCCATATGATGAGCCCAGAAAATGGTATAGCATTATTGTTCTGTTCATCTATTGTCCAATACTTAGTATGTTGTATATTAGAAGTAATGCCAAATGGGTCAGCCATAGCCGCAATAGTTTCATAGTCATTGTTTTGTAAGGCGGCATCAGCCACTCCTTGTATTACATATATAGCAATCATCATTACAAATCCCGCTACTACACTTCTGCTATAAGTAACCACTGCAAAAATGATGGCACCAAAAAGAATGATACCAGGAAAAATATAAATAAGAAAAGTGTCAATATAAGGTTTGATATGATGAGGGCCTATCATTTCTGCATTCACACCAGGCATTAAAGTGCCAGCATATATTCCAATAAAAACAAACATGGTAAGAATCAAACTAATGGAAATCGAACTTAAAAACTTACCCCAGAAATATGCTTTTTTATCAAAAGGAAAGGAATACATCACCTTATGTACATTATACTTGAAATCCTTATGTATTGCAGCCCCTATTATCACTGGAAAAAGTAAGAATAAATACACGGATAAACCCAAAATAGCTTGTAAAACTCCATTTGGAGAATTCACATATTTTAATGAAGAGACGGTGGATGTAGACCCATCAAAAGCTCCAGAGGCTGCTCCCATGAACAACATTGAAAGCCCTAAAGTGATGATAGCATATATGTAAATGGCTGGTTTGTTAAACCAAGAATTGAATTCAAATAAGAATATTTTTTTGAACATGTGGTTTTGTTCTGAATGAAAAGAAAAAGAAGTGCAAATGGTTAACTCTATGGGGTTATACCGTTTCTAAAGCTCTACTGGTGTTGAGGTGATGGAAATATACATCCTCCAGATCAGGCTCCGCTATTGTAAAGCCAAGCCCAGGGTTACTCTCACTATATATTCTGACATTCATACTGTTATCAGGGTTATAGCTACTAGATATAAGATTGTATTCTAATTTTGCAGTTGATATATCCCCTTCTATTCTTTTAGAGTATATTTTTCCTTTTAGAGCGGCGGCAGCTTCAATAGGTGCTTGACGCAAAAGGATACTTCCTTGGTTCATAATAGCCATATCGCTGCATAACTCGCTTACATCTTCCACTATATGTGTAGAGAAAATTACAATATGACCTTGGCTAATCTCTCTTAGAATATTAAGAAATCGTTTTCTTTCGGCGGGATCGAGCCCTGCTGTAGGTTCGTCTACAATGATGAGCTTAGGGTTATTGAGTAACATTTGGGCAATACCAAATCGCTGCTTCATGCCTCCTGAATAACCAGATACATGTCTTCTTTTTACATCAGTAAGATTAGTAATGTCCAGTACATAATCTACTATTTTTTTTCTATCTTTTTTAGAACTAATTCCTTTCAAACTGGCAAAATAATGGAGCAATTCCGTAGCAGATACGCCAGGATAAACACCAAATTCTTGTGGAAGATAACCCAATACTCTTCTGAGGGCTTGATTGTCATTGAGCACGTCAATATCATCAAGATGAATAGAACCTGAATCAGGATCCTGAAGTGTAGCAATAGTACGCATCATAGTAGATTTGCCAGCTCCATTTGGGCCCAATAGCCCAAACATACCAGTGTTGATTTCCAGATTTATATTATTAAGGGCTTTTACACCATTTTTATAAGTCTTATTAAGGTTCAAAATGGAAAGTAGCATTAAAAAGATTTTTATTTATAATTATGACAAGTCGAAAGTACATAATTCAACCTAAAAGATAAATTGTCTTCGATTGACTTAAGATATTTTTCGATGAATTCTAGAAGATTACCAATTCAAGATAAAATTATTGCACCCATAGTATTTTTTATTAAACCCATGACCATTGGTCTTGTACTTATCTATTTGGGTTTGCGGATATGATAAATTATTAAAAGCACAAAAACCATGAGCATTCGAAGAGGAAATATAGAAAACCATATGACACTTTATTATTCCAACCTGAAATTATTTCGCTATCTGAAAGAAGGCAATTACTTAGTGTCTGACGGAAACTGTTGAATTGTATGAAATAGAATATTTTGTATGAAAATTTAATTTTTTGATATTCGGTGATGCCTGAGTATCAGCGAGTTAAAAAAAATTAAAAAATCGTCAAAAGAACTATTTCTAATTTTGGTAAGTTTTCATTCAGACACTACTTAGATGATGTGCTTTTTTTAGTCAAATTTGATACCACCTGAGTAGCTAAGATAGAAGTATTCTTATCCTATTTCGTGGTATTTCTATAGACTAAAAAATACCTTTCGTCGATGTATTGCGTGTAAAATCGAGTAATTACAAGCACCCGTCTTACAAAGTGGAATTGAAAGAAAATTTACCTCATATTTGGGTTATTAATCAATTTATTTAAACAATCATACAATGAACAAAACAACACATTTTATTAAAACAGGGTTATTAGTAATAGTAATGGCTTGTACAGCTGGAGTGCTTCTTGCAAATGTTATGTTATAATCTTGAGCCCACTCCGAAAACTTACAAAATCAAAAAAGTTGCTTTTGGGGAACTTTACATTTTCCCCAACTCGCTGAAACTGTAGGCATCATCGAATCTTCAAAAATGTAAATTTTAACCAAAACGATTCTTTTTCTGAAAAATGTTAGTTTCCAGAGTAGACTCAATCTTTTACTTTCTCTTTTTCATACTAAATGGATGCCTTTTGAGTTTGGTTCAAGCTCATTGCATCAATATTGTCTGGACAGGATGTATAAGATATCATGATGATCATGATTTATTTTTTAATCTTTTATTAAATACTCGATGGTAATGCAATCTTTCCCCTCCGAAATTAATAAGCAACCCATCAGCGATATTGTACGCTTCACAGTAGTTTATAGCCTATGTTTTATGTACACCTTCTAATTTTTCGACGGCTTTTATCTCAAGCATAACTTTTTCTTCTATAAAAAAATCTACCCTTCTTGTCCCTACAGACTCACCTTTGTAAGTGAGTGGCATTTCCAATTCACGTACAAAGGACAATCTTTGAATTGACAATTCTATAGCCAAAGCACGTTGATAAATTACTTCTTGAAAGCCATTGCCCATCTGATTATGTACCTCCATAGCACAACCAATAATCTCATGGGTCAATTCATTTATTAATTCATCATTCATCTTGTATATTTTATCAATTCATCTCGTCTGCTCATGATATATAAGATAACAGGATCGTCATGATACTATCTGCAAAATATTTTTCATGCTCAGACTTTTTCATCTTGATAATCTTGTCCAGACATTTTAATTTAAAAAGATTGTTAAAATATTTTTGTGTTATCTGCAAAAGTATAAAGTATTGAAAATATTTATTAACTTAATCTTCAATTCTGTTAATTCTAACAACATCAAAATTATGAATATAACTTTTAAAGAACTGAGAGATATAAAGCACTCACTTCCTACTGGCAGCGTAAGCCGAATTGCCAATGACCTTGGACTTGATCAACAAACGGTAAGAAATTATTTTGGTGCCCAAAAATTTATTTCAGGTATTAATATAGAAAAGCATTTGCAGCCTGGACCGGAAGGAGGCATCGTGTCATTAATGGATACGACCATTCTTGATGCTGCCAAAAAGATAATATCTGATTCTAAAATGGAGTTAGAGGAAGCTTGATTTTCGTTATTATTAGTATGATCCTTAGATCACCTTTTTCAGGAAGGATCATTTTTTACTGCTCTCATGGTCGAAAAACGTATATGCCCTGTTTAGTACTCATTTTTTTAGTGTATTGTAGGGCATATTTTTATTATAGATTTTGAGTGAGGCGGTAATAAAAAGGGCAAGAACGTAAGCTCTCACCCTTTAATTTTTTTTATAAAACAAATGATGAGCCCACTCCAGAAACACACAAAATCAAAAAAGTTTCTTTTGGCGATCTTTATTTTTTTTTCAATTAGCTGATACTCAGGCATCACCGAATCTCAATAAATGTAAATCTCATCCAAAACAACTCATTTTGTGAAAAATGTCTGTTTCCGGAGTGGACTCAATGATCTCCTATCTATTTATTGCGATTTCCAGAATTTATACTTATCGCATTTGAGTAGTCGTAACTTTTGAAATAGTAGCTCCAGTATTTTTACTTAATACATGGCAGATAAAATTGGCTCTTTTGTATTTACTCAAGTACATATTTCAGTCAGGTGACTACATATTCTTAATAATCTCATCACCAAATTCTGAGCATTTCAACTTGGTAGCATTTTTCATAAGTCTTTCGAAATCATATGTTACCCGTTTCTGTTTGATGGCTCCTTTGATTCCCCTTTCTATGATCTGTCCCACTTTTTTCCACCCCATGTAGTCAAACATCATTACACCAGATAGAATAACAGAACTAGGATTTACTTTGTCTTGCCCAGCATATTTAGGTGCTGTTCCGTGGGTAGCTTCAAATACTGCAATACCCGTATTATAATTAATATTAGCACCTGGAGCGATACCGATTCCTCCTACGGCTGCAGCAAGAGCATCAGATATATAATCACCATTTAAGTTGAGGGTAGCAATATGATCATATTCAGCTGGTCTTAATAATATTTGTTGTAAGAATGCATCAGCTATCACATCTTTGATAATGATTTTTCGCCCTTTATGTTCTATTACTTGCCATGGGCCACCATCAAGGTCTTGAGCTCCAAATTCATCTTTAGCCAGTTGATATCCCCACGCTTTAAATTGGCCTTCTGTAAATTTCATGATATTCCCCTTGTGCACTAGGGTCACAGAATCTTTCTTTCTGACTATAGCGTCTTTAATCGCTGCTCTTACTATTCTTTCTGTACCTTCTTTTGACACTGGTTTTATGCCGATGGAAGAAGTATCAGGAAATCTGATTTCAGTGACTCCCATTTCGTTGATAAGAAAATTTTTCACCTTCTCATTTTCAGGAGTACCATGCATATACTCGATACCAGCATAGATATCTTCAGTATTCTCTCTGAAAATAGTCATATCTACAAGGTTGGGTTTTTTAACTGGAGAAGGTACACCTTTGTACCATTTCACAGGCCTCACACAGGCATACAAATCAAGAATCTGCCTGATAGCAACATTCAACGATCTGAACCCTCCTCCCACTGGTGTAGTTAGCGGCCCTTTGATGGCTACAAGGTGTTCAGCAATAGTATCAGTAGTTGCTTTTGGTAGCCATTCACCAGTTTTTTTATTGGCTTTTTCTCCAGCATAAACTTCTTTCCAATGAATTTTTCTGTCGCCATCATACGCCTTCTCTACTGCTGTATCAAATACTTTTTGTGCTGCTGCCCAAATGTCAGGGCCAATACCATCACCTTCTATAAATGGAATTATTGGGTCTTTAGGCACAGTGAGATTGCCTCTTCTGTTTAATGTAATTTTAGTACCGCTCATCTATTTTTTTTTCTAAAAATGGTAATCAAAAAATTAGCTTTTTTGCTAATGGGGTGCAAAGGTAATTAATTCAAATCTTTCGTGTTTTTTGAGAACGAGATATTCAGGGGAAACGTATTATCTCAAGACAAGCTTAAAAGGAAAGGTATTCGAGCATAGAACAGATTAACTTATTTTTGAGATATGACGGGTGTAGAAACCTCAGAATAAAAGTATTGCAACTCATCGCTGGGTCTTGCAGGCCGCTGATAGTCCTATTTATTACCTGCTGACTTTTTTGCATATGCAGGACAGTCCAATCGAATATCAGAAGTTAATAATTCTTTTTCCATTAGTTTACAATAATGAGCCCACTCCGGAAACACACAAAATCAAAAAAGTTTCTTTTGGCGATCTTT
>JAZGFD010000315.1:0-5731 GCA_036479115.1 Saprospiraceae bacterium
ATTGGGTTTATTTAAAATCAAATTTCAATGAGTTTACAAATTATCAAATTTTAGATTTTTGGGATATCTATAGTAAAATTGCGCACTGCTTTTGCTTTAAGAAATGTACAATACATTTACTTTGCAAAATGCTATATTTTTTGGAAAGTGAAGAGAAAATAAATGAATAAGGATAACGGTGTTTTTTCGATCATTGATCCCAAAACAACTCCTTTTTTCTATGGGTGGGTTGTGCTTGGTGTGGGCACATTAGGTTTTCTGATGAGTGCCCCAGGTCAAACTATTGGAGTATCCGCTTTTACTGATAGCCTTTTGGATGTTTTATCGCTAAGTAGAGATCAGTTAAGTTTTGCTTACATGGGTGGTACAATGTTAAGTGCTGTTGCATTGACTAAAGCAGGGCAGTTTTATGATGAATATGGTGCACGAAGAACAACTTTGATTGCTACCATAGGGCTAGGTATAGCGTTATTGTATCTAAGCCAAATTGATATAGTCAGCACAGCCATGGGAGGCGGAATGATACCTACCATGGTCTTGATATTGATTGGTTTCGTTTTCATCCGGTTTTTTGGTCAGGGAGTGTTAAGCCTTGCCAGTCGTACCATGGTAGTAAAATGGTTTGATGCCAAAAGAGGACTTGCCGTGGGCATTATGAATGTATTTGGGGCATTCGGGTTTTCTATCGCCCCTGTAGTATTTGATGCTTTGATTTCAGGGTTTGACTGGTCAGGAGCATGGATCGTAATTGCCATAGCCTCAGCAGTAGTGTTTCCTGTTATTGTTGCCTTCTTTTTCAAAGAATCTCCAGAGCGATATGGCCTTCATCCAGATGGGTATTCTAAATCAGCCGAAGAGAATAAAAACAAAATAAAATTTCCAATTCATAAAGAATTTACTCTTTTAGAAGCTAGAAAGACCTTAAGCCTTTGGGTTTTTGCGGGCTACCCAGCTCTTTTTGGGTTAGTGGCTACAGGTTTTACTTTTCATGTAGTTTCTATTTTTGCTGAGCATGATTTTAGCCGAGAGGCGGCCATTGGCATTTTTCAGCCTATTGCTGCTGTTTCTGTAGTATCTACTGTCTTTTTCAGTTGGATAAGTGACCATGTAAAGTTAAAATACCTTGCGTATATGTTTAGCATAGCTGCGGCGGTTACTATGTACGGTCTTATTAATTTGCAGACAGCGGGGTTGTACTACTGGTTATTGATAGGTGGTTATGGAGTTTGTTCTGGCATACATGGATTAGTAATATCATTGTTTTTACCACGATTTTATGGTAAAAAATTTCTTGGTGCTATCACAGGCCAGGCTATGACATTGGTAGTTTTTGCAAGTGCAATTGGCCCTATTTTATTTAGCCAGTCATTGTCATTGACAGGGTCTTATTCTGGAGCGGCAATTGTATGTGGTGTGGGGTTTATTATGTTACTATTTGCTGCTTTTTTTACGCATAACCCTCAGGAATCATTGTCAATAAAAAATATGTAATCGCAATGTGTAACTCAGGGGCGCTTTAGAGGCCTCTCTGCCAATCAAGCAGGTAAAATTAGCTTCCCTAGTGTAGTTACGCAAATTGTAATATGCTTAATCGCATGAGTATAGACTGAACTGACTTATTTTATTAAAAACTTTCCATTATCATAAATCTTTGTGCCATCAGCAAAAATACTCCCTTGAGTCATATCACTAATGAGATCCCAGTGTAAAGAAGATTCGTTTTGTCCTCCAGTTTGTTTATAGGATTGGCCAAGAGCCATATGAATGGTTCCACCTATTTTTTCGTCGAATAGAATATTTTTTGTCGGAATAGTAATATCATAATTGGTACCGATAGCTACTTCTCCAAAAAATCGTGCGCCTTTTATTTTCATAACCATATCCAGCAAGCCTTGGCCTCTTTCAGCCTTCCACTTTACTACTTTGCCATCTTTGATTTGTAACGTTACATTTTTCACCTCTTCGCCTTTAAATATTGCTGGATAGTCAAAAAAAACTGTCCCATTTACACTGTCTTCTATTGGACTTGTAAATACCTCTCCACTAGGCATATTTGTTTGTCCATCGCTGTTGATCCAAATTCTTTTTTTTACTGAAAAAGAAACATCTGTACGCGGCCCTTTGTATCGAATATTTTCAGATTTGTTGAGATAATCAACTATGCCTTGCTGCATTTTGCTTACTTTTTTCCATGACGCAATGGGGTCTTTATCACAAAGCTTACATGCTTTGAAAATAAACGTTTCATATTGTTCTAATGGCATTCCCGCTATTTGGGCAGATGCGGCTGTGGGGTATTCACATAGCGTCCTTTTAAGCGCCCTTTTTGCTGTTCGAAGGGAGTAGGTATTATGAATGGGCATGAGGGCTTTTGATCTCTTTTGTACACTTCCTTTTTTAAGGCTTTTGTTTTCAGCATGATTGTAAGGAGCACGAATGAAAAGATAAGCGTCATACTCTTCTATAGCTTTTTTATAAAGCGTGGGTAAATATGCCAGTTGCTCAGCATTCCCTTCCTCCATTAATATCCGTCGCTTTCCTCTGAAATCCAATTCTACTTCTGGTATACTTCCTATTTTGAGCGCTTCCCGATATACTTCCCGAGCCAAATCTTCGGCAACGGTGGTGGTATGGATCAGCACTTTTTCTCCTTTTTTCAGACTGAGGCTGTAATGAGCCAATAGATGAGCGTATCTTTTTATCATATGTGTTTCTTGTGCTTGTTTACAACGTTTTCATAGGGCTTTTCTTATAAAAATCCAGTTTCTAAATTTTTTTAGAATAAAAAAGTAGGCACACCTTTACATCATTTATTAATACGGTGTATATCAATGATTTCTTGCCCCAATTTTCTAATCACCTCTACCATCTGGGTTAAATCTTCCATTGTGGTAAGAGCATTCATTAAGGTTACCCTGAGGTAAAGACCATCATGTAATTGCGTCTGAACCAAGTAGTGTTTTCCCTTTAAAAAAATGCTTTTTCTAATCTTCTTATTAATCTTTGAAAGCATCAAACTGTCACTATTATTTGCATCACAGATATATCTAAAACAAACAATATTAGCGTCAGGCAAAGTGGCCAATTCAAAATCATCAAAATCATCAATCAAAGCAGCAAAATTTCTTGCTAAATCATACTGCCTAGTCACGTAGTCATCAAAAATATTTATACCATATTCATTGATGATAGTAAGTACTCTCACGGCCATCATCACCTTTGTACATTCGAATGTTCTCTTGGCAATATTGTACCATTCTCGATCTTCTTGGCCTTCCCAAAGGTAGTGGGCATCTTGGCTAAAAGTATTATAAGAGTCTGATGCGTTTTTAAATAACAAGGCGGTGGTGAGCGCTGGGGTCAGCATCATTTTGTGGGCATCTATAACTACGCTATCTGCACGGTCAGCTCCATTCATGAGATGCTTGTATTTTTTAGAAAAAATGGCTGGGCCACCGTGTGCTGCATCTATATGAAACCAGATATTTTCTTTTTGACAAAAATTAGCTAGTGCATTGAGATCATCATAAGAGCCTGTAGCTGTACATGGAGCGCTGCCTACAATAGCGAGCACTTTTTTTCCTTGCTTTTGGGCTTTTGATAACAATCCACTAAGGGCGTTAACATCCATGCTATAATCTTTATTTACAGGCACTTTGATAATACCTTCATCTCCCCATCCCATGATTTTCACCGCCCTATCCACACAGTAATGGGCCATTTCTGATACCATGATGCAGTATTGTTCCATAGTGCCTTCTGTCCATACGTGTTTGCCATTGTACTGTGCTCTGGCAGCAAGGAGGCCAGTGAGATTAGCTAAAGTTCCGCCAGAAGTAAGTATGCCATCTCCTTCAGAAAAACCCAGATGTGTACAAAATATTTCAACTACTTTCTTTTCGATGGCAGTGGCGCCTTCTCCCATCTCATATATGCCCATCCCATTATTTAGAAGTCCTGTCACGAGGTTAGAAAGGGCGCTGATTGGCAGGGGAGCAGATACTTGATGTCCTGTATATCGGGGGTGATGTATTTTTATAGATTGATCCATTACTTTTTGAAAAAAATCAGTAGTAGTCATGGGCTCCATATTCTGCCAAAAATGTAAAAGGTCATTGGGAGGTGTAGGGTTGGTTACGTTGCCTTCCTTTCTTTGCACACATTCGAGCATGTCCGCCAATTGATTTACTAGGTCATGTCCTTTTTTTCTAAATTCTTCTGCCTCAAAGGCTTTTTGCAGAAGGTGATATTCTTTCATTTTTAAAATTCAACTAATAAATGCAACAGCTTACTGTTGCTTTGAAAAGGGAGTGTTTCTAACCAAAAAAAGTAATGCTGTGGCGAAATAATGCAAATTTTTAGGTTGCGAGACCCATAAAATAGATATTCCTAATTAACACTAAATCAAAGATACCAAATTGAAGCGTGCATATTACATAGCATATCACTTTCAGAAATAGGAGATTTTATTAAAAAAAATAAGTCAGTAGTGAAATCAAGACTACCTTTTTTTTATCATCTCAGTTAGTGTGTTTTTTTAGCCAAAATTGATACCACCTCAAAAGTTACTTTTATTTTAAAATCACCTAAAGACAGCATACATGGACATGTCTTCGTATATAAATAGGATAAAGCATATAAATAGAATGTTCACTTTTTCTTTGTAAATACTCACTTGGCATTTTTTTATGTAAGTTCTCAATAGTTCAATTAAACGGGAAAATGCTGAAAGCCTTAAAGCGGTTTAGCAAAGAGAAAAATCCTTGGTTACATGGAGCCACTACCTTAATTTGGCGATATTTTGAACCAAAAATGATGACAAATTAGACTTTTGTACAAGCTATTGAGAACTTACCTTTTGATCGTAAGAATACACAGTTCGAGTGAGTATCAAGAGTTATTTTAAAATTTTTATTATGAAAAAATTTATTGGTTTCGTTTTAATTCTTTTTTATTCTGTGATAGGTAATTCTCAATCTGAAATTCTCAATATACAGGATTCAACCATCTACGAAGTATCTCAAGAATTCCCATATGGAAAAATTCACCCACAAGCTCCAGAAGCCATATCCGATTTTGATATGCTAATCGGTTCATCTATTTGCAAGAGTAGTGTTCTACTCCAAGGAGGCAAATGGTCTGGTACATTCGATATAAAATGGAATTGGAAATATATCATGAATGGTAGAGCAGTCCAAGACGAAGGATGGTATCATAACCAAGGAAAAGAAACGTATTTTACAAGTGTACGTGCTTATAATCCTAGCCAGGAACATTGGTATGTATCTTTTTTTACACCCACCATGCAAACGACACCCAGAACCTGGACAGGAGGAAGAAAAAAGGATGCAAATAATAAGGATGTTATCGAACTGATAGAAAAAAAGACCAATGCCAATGGTGATATGATCTGGAATGTTCTAACCTTTTATGATATTTCAGACAGCGCTTTTCATTGGAAAGGAGAGATTGCCAATAAAACTAAAAAGACAGAACAGACTTTCTGGAAAATTGATTGTGTAAAATCTGAAAAGGGAAAATAATATAGAATATGTAAACTCAAAATTCCTGACTCGGTGTTAAATGAGATGTCGAACTTTGAGTCCACTCCGGAAACACACAAAATCAAAAAAGTTTCTTTTGGCGATCTTTATATTTTTTTCAATGAGCTGATACTCAGGCATCACCGAATCTCAATAAATGTAAATCTCATCCAAAACAACTCATTTTG
>JAZGFD010000316.1:0-35139 GCA_036479115.1 Saprospiraceae bacterium
CTAGAGGGTGCAAGTCCCTTATGTGCCAGTGTGACAACTGGAAACATTAGTAAGCTGCAAGGGTGTTGGTGGTGACGCCAGATCTGAAGGAAGCAGGACTACAAAGGTCGGTCCTAACGAATAGTGAGAGTAGTTTCTGAAAGAAACCTAAGACATTTATACTTGTTCTTTTTCTTCTGTTCTACGTTGGGAAAATCCTCATTATGCAATGGCATAACTCCAGTTTTCCTGCCTTTACCAGAAGGAAAATAACGTCGTCTAAATGCACCATTACTTAATTCCTGATACACCAAGAGTAATGAGCGAGGATTGCGAATACCATACCCTCGACGGTCTCACAACTTGGGAAGGACTGAACATTAAATCACGTCTGGATTCACCATGGAATCATGGATAGCCATGGTCTAAAAGGACAGAAATTAAAATGAATTGATAGTAAAGATTTTACAAGCCAAGAACCTCTATAAAGCTTACCGACGCGTGGTAAGTAATAAAGGCTCATGTGGCGTAGATGGAATGCAAGTAGATGAACTGCAAGAGTATTTATCAACCCATCAGGGTAATCTGGTGCGAGAGATTCTAGCGGATAATTACTTGCCCAATGCTATCAGAGGAGTAGAGATTCCTAAATCTAATGGAAAGAAACGACTTTTAGGAATGTTGATAAAATAAAGGTTCGCTTTTATGCTGATCTTTTGCCCTTACTCGTTGTTACAAAAATACTCATTATGCCCTGCATAACTCCGTTTTTTGCGCCTAGATTAAGAACAAAACCTTTAGCCTAAAGAATGTACCTTTATTTAATCGCCATCCCTTAGGAATACCCACTGTATTAGACAGATGTCTACAACAGGCAGTAAGTCAACAACTGATGACGAGATTCGAATTAGAATTTTCAGATTTCAGTTATGGTTTCCGTCCGAAGAAGAATATTAAAATATCGCTTAAAGAAGCAGTATTAATTTTGATGAGTTTCGTTCAGCCACTATTTAGGCTATACGGATCGATAGATTTCTCCCAAAACGTCAATTGGGCTTGCTCATATTCCCTGATTTTTAAAAAAAAGGCTTTACTTCAAGGCTTATATGGGAAGTAATAAAATAACAGCTCTTGAAAAATCCATACAGATCAATGATCATTCTTTCACTGAAATTTCAGTAGAGCATATTTTAGATCATTGTGTGCAGAGACGTAATGAGGTTATTGGTGGTTTTCACCAAAACAGATTCCTTTTAGAAAAAGACAACTCCGATGTATCCTTGTACTATTTTGATTGCCAAGTAGCGCAAATAGTTAAACACTACGTCATATTTTTAAGAAATACGATGTTAGAAGTGCACAAAGCCAATGTAAAGACAATAAGTAAATCTGTCCCAAAAACTGAGTGGGACAAATATATACATGGTGTTAAAAAGAATATTGACCAAGTCACATTTGAATACAAAGAGAGTATAGATAGAAAATGGCAGTGGATACAATCACCTGAAAATCAAAAAAGTACAACGCTAGAATCAAACCTGATACATAGCCCAGGAGAAGTATACAATAAGCAAATAGAGGTATGTGGGGGCCAAATGACGCGTATAAAAAATCAAGATAATACCTTCATAGAAATTGCTAAAAAGCTAAATATTATTAGAGAAAACCTCAAATCTCATTTCGATATCTATTTAACTAAAGAAAAAGATTTAGAAAATTTCCTTACACAGTTAAATGCCAGTCTTCCAGATGAGCCTGATGTATTATCAGCCATTGCAAAAGCAAAAACACAATTGAGTACAATCGCTATTTCTGGAGCTGACGAAATTGTCTGGTTAAAAAAGCTAGATGATCAAATGACGAATCTCCCAAAAATAAAAATCATCACAGGATACAGCAATGGCCATCTTATAGAAAAGAATCTTGATCTGGCTAGAGGCACCAAAAAATGGATCGATATGGAGCTTATCCCTCAGCATATTCAACTGAGAGACAGTGTAGAACAAAACCTAAATCGAGTCAATACCATGCTTATCAATGCCCAACACAAGTACAGGCTTCTAGAGGGCAAAAAAAACAAGATTTACCATGACGAAATTCTTTCTACAATATCCATATTATCAACAGCTCAAAAGACTACCACACAGCACATATCAGAAGAGTACAATAAGATTATAAATCATACTTCTACAATGCTCAGAGCTGACGAATTATACAATGATCAAAACTGGATGGTGACAGGTTATGACCTATCTTTGATTCAGCTTAAAAGTGATACTGAGAATGTATTTAAAAAATTGTACCAAAATTGTACAAACTATCTCAACACAGCCAAATGGGCACCCTTTTTTACTGATAATAATGAAATAAACCGTACTGAATCAATAGCCAGATTTGTGCAGGCCAAAACAAAGGACAACCCAACAGGTCACTATCAGCGGGTATTTATGAGTGATGGATTTCTAAGTGATTACTATCTTGTAAATCGTGAAAAAGAGATGGAGCAAGTAAGTAATTTAAATGAATTATGGAATGATGGATTTGGGGTGTCTTTAGCAATTACAGGCATGCCAAGAAGTGGAAAAACGACATTTACCAAACAAGTACTACATAAGTACTGGCCTGACAACCATGTATTCATTTATCCCAACTCATCTTTTGTATTAAACGGAAATAAAATTTCTACTACAACAGATTTGGACAAAACAATAGACAATGCCATGAATGTTTTAGGCATTGATGATAAGATATGTATTGTCATTGATGAAGTGCACCTGTGGCATGGCAATGATACAAGTTTGTTTCAAAATATGGTAAATCTGAGATCACAAGTATTGACACTCCGACCCAATGTTCTGATTATGGTATCTATAGGCTATCATTTGCTTTCTAGATTACAAACAGTCACCCGTTTCAAGGAGGCATTCATGAGTTATATTGATATTTCTTTTATTAATAAAAAGGACTTTATAACCACTCTAGGCTATCGTCATAATGCGACCCAAAACGAACTCTATGATACCAAGGGTGAACCGTTGACACCAAAGCAAATAGACAGTATAGGTAGTAAAATATGGAAGTACACTTCTCGTAATATAGGAACCAGCCTTCTTGAATGGATAAGAAGTATAGCACAAGATAATACGGGGCGATGGGTCATAGATTTTAACACCTATAAATATCCTGTCATAGTAGATGAATCTAGTGCAATAATGATAAATGCTGTGTTGCTTTATTCTTCTTTGTCTAAAGACCATCTGATCGATATGACAGATCATATGGATCTTAATCTCCAGCAATCATTGCTATATAGCATGATGAATAGTAAAGCATTCCTACTAGATGGCAATGATAAAATAAGTGTCAATCCTTCTGTTGTCACTGAGATACAATATCAATACAATGATCTGGATGATTATGAACATTACAAATACCTTATTACTTCTGAATATATCCATGGCGACATTCACCAAATAAAAAGGAACATTCAAAAATTATTTTTTTATTTCCCATTTTGGTCTCACGAATCTGAAGTATCTATAAAAATTATAAACAACAAGCTCTATATCACTACACTTACTATGGAGCCACCTGCTAAAATAGTAGACTACCTCAATGATCAGCAAAGAGAATATAAATATCAATTTATAAAAAGAGTAAAAATATGAGCATGTTGTTATTTTCAGGAGCAGGAGATGTACTCACATCATATAATGTGATCATAGCATCTTCAGTGATCATCATCTTGTCGTTTTTTTTCACCCAGATTTCACAAAAAACTAATATCCCATCAGTACTTATGCTTATAGTTTTGGGCATGATACTAAAGGTAGGACTAGATGCCAGTGGTACCGCTTTTGACTTTTTCCCTATTCTGCAGTTATTGGGTATTATAGGCCTAATAATGATTGTACTAGAGGCAGCTCTTGAGCTAAAACTAGAAAAAGAGAAGACCGTGCCTATCCTATTGGCAATGGGGCTTGCTCTTATTGGGCTATTGGTATCAGCATTTATTGCTAAGGCTATACTCCAGTATTTTATAGCAGACATGACTTCTCAGCAGGCATGGGTATATGCTACACCATTGTCTATATTGTCAAGTGCCATAATCATTCCTTCGGTGTCGGGCCTTAGATCTGACAAGAAGGAATTTCATATTTACGAAAGCACTTTTTCTGATATTTTTGGCATCATGATGTTTTATTTTTTAGTAGGAAATATGGAAAGTGAAACTGGAGGCACAGGGGTGGTAGGATTTACTACCAATCTTATATTGACAATAGTAATTTCCTTAATAGCCAGTTATGCAATAATTATCATTTTTCAAAATATTAAAACTCATGTAAAACTTTTTTTACTCATTGCAATTTTACTTTTACTCTATGCTATTGGTAAAAAACTGCACCTTTCTTCTCTCATAATTATTTTAATATTTGGTCTGCTTATCGCAAATATGGAGCTCTTTTTTAGTGGAAAACTGAGGCGATTTCTCAATTACCGAAAGGCAAAACATATCTATGATGAACTGCATACGATTACTCTGGAAACGGCATTTGTCGTAAGAACATTTTTCTTTGTGATTTTCGGTATTACAATTACCTTAAGTTCACTCTTTGATGGAGGAGTAGCAATCGTTAGTTTACTGATTATTGCTTCTATTTATCTTATAAGATATACTATGCTGAGGGCTACTGTGGGAAAAGACATCTTACCACAGGTATATGTAGCTCCACGTGGATTGATCACTATACTTCTCTTTTATGCTATTCCTGAGAGTTTGCAACTGAAAACATTTAATTCTGGCATTCTACTTTTTGTAATTATAGCCACCAGCATAATAATGACCATAGCTATGATAGCAGATAAAAGAAGATCAAATAAAGCTATAGACCAAGCTCAATCTACCGATGTGGGATATGTGAAATGGCGGGCTAAAGGCATGGAATAGCCGAGTTGTTTCCTTTTTATTCCTTGTGTTTCAAAAGGTCCCGATTAACGGCAATACTTGCATTCAGCTCAAATCCAGCCAGGAGTACAAATGCATTAATTTGGAGCCATATTAGAATCACGATCAAAGCTCCTATACTCCCATAAATTTCATTGTATCTACCAAAATTGTCAATGAAGTATGAAAATAAAACAGAACTGATGATGGAAAGACTTGTTGCTAGAATGGCTCCAGGGTTAATTAATTTTAAAGGATGATACAAAGAAGTGCCATAGCGATAGATCAAGGTAATTACACTATAAAAACTAATCAATAATATCAACCATTTTAGAACATTGAATCCTGCTGACGCAAATATATTATCGCCAAATAATGCTCCTAATATCTCTTGGCCTAAAATAATAAAAGCAACAGAAAGGATAAATAGAATAGCCACTAATAGGGTCAAGCCTACAGCAATTGTTCTCTTTTGTAAATAATTGCGTGACTTAAAACTCAAGGCATAAGATTTGTCAAAACCAAACATAAGATTTATCATGCCTGATGAAGAAAAGAACACTGCCAAAACAAACCCTAAACTCTGTATACCATATTGCCCATCTTGTCTGATGCCAGAAATGATCTCAATGATAAAAGTACGGGCACTCTCAGGAAAAACGCCATCCATAGAGCTTTGTAGACTTTCCCAAAAATTATCTACAAATGGGAGTTGAGCCACTAAAGGTAAAACGAATATGACAAATGGGAATATAGATAGGAAAAAATTGAAAGCTACTGAGTTTGCCCGAGTTGTAATGTCATCAGCCTTGAGCTCTTTGGCGATAAACCCTACAATGTTGTACAACGGAACTTGATTAAATCCAGGTATCGAATAGGTCTTTGACCATAACAAAATGGTTGAGATAAGTTGTTTGGGCCAAAGGTGTTTTTTTAAATATTGAATCATACTGGATTTCAAAAGTAGGGCTCAAAGGCGTTTTTTATATAATCTGGACATGAAACATTTTTCCCACTCTTCATATCTACAAAAAATAGTTTTACTCCTCCCTTATTAATCACCTGCCCAGACGGATTAATAATATCATGTTCTATGTGAAATATTCTACTTGGTATTTCTTTAAGGTAAGTTCTAATAATAAGTTTTTCATCATAATGGGCTGGAAATCGATAGCGACATTCTAAGCTTGCTACAGGCATCATAACACCATGCACGGCTTCAAGATCATAATACGTGATGCCATGGTCTCTAATAAATTCAGCTCTGCCAGTCTCATAATAAGATGCGTAATGACCATAATAGAGATACCCCATCTTATCAGTCTCGGCATACAGCACTCTTCTATATGTATCGTGTGTGATCATTTTTTTTATTTAGTGGCTCAAAAAAAACTCATTAAAATTAAAAATGATAGTTCACGTTCAGCCACTATTTGAATTTTAAAGCACCTTTTTTTTGGCAAATGTGTAAAATATTATAATTTCACAATCACTTTGCAAAGTAAGCGACAGTATTGATAGTCAACACATTATGAAGATATTTTATATGAAAGCCATCATTTCCATAAAAGTACTGTAATCGACTGATAGCTGACATAATTGGGGCTATTTTGTATAGGGATAGATGCTTTACTTTGTAATAGGGTATAACTAATTCTGAATAATGAAAGGGATAAAACTAATCGTAATAGTATTGTCTATCATTACGACAATGCATGTAGAGGCATTCGCAAATGAAAGCAAAAAGCAATCTGGAGTAGACAAAATATCTACACTTGAGATTCAAGCCATAACTATATCCCAAAGACCTGTAATCATCCAATCTTCTCAAGCCATTGCCAGAAGAAGAAAGTTGTCAACAACTTTAAGAAAGCCTATTGTGAAAAAGTATCGATCTAGAAATTATAATGTTTGTTAGCATTTTTCTTTATGACTACTCAGGTGGTATGCTTTTGATGTAAAAATTTTCTTCTGATCAATATTTAAAATTCCGGAGTTATGCTCACGTAATAATGAGGCTTTTTCAAAAGAAGAGCAAAGGAAAAAGATCAAGTTTAAGAGGTATGAAACCCTTAATTCCTCAACCACTTTTTTTCTGCCTCATAGTTTATAAATACCGAAATCTCTAATCATTTCAGATTCCTTACTCTCTTCAATATTCATCATTTCAGAGTTTTCTATTTGTCATTTAATACAAATATTCAAATGAAAAATATCTGTTCAACAATGAGTCTACTCTGGCAACTAACATTTTTCATAAAAAGAATTGTATTGGCTGAAATTTGTACTTTTGGAGACAAAATATGAATCCTTCAAAAGCAATAGTCATTTTAATTTTTACCTGTATAAGCTCTATGTGCCATGCACAATTACCAGGCCGTGTATTTGGTAAAGTCATCAATAAAATTGCTGATAAGATAGAAGACAAAATTGTAGAAAAAATAAGCGATGAAGTAGCAAAAGCTGCATATAGGCCAGTCGATGCCGCTATCGATGACATGTTTCGTGAAAGGTTCAAGCAAGATAGTTTGGAAAACAGAGGTCAGCCAGTTGACTATAGAGACTTTATGACAAAAATGTTACAACCTGTAGATTTACCAAATCAATATGTTTTTGATATTCAGATTTTTGTAGAGACAAAAGACTATGATAAAGACAAAAATAAAATGACCATTCTTATGTCTAAGTCCAATAGTATAATCGGTATAAAGACCAATGATGATGGCAAAAAAAGCACAGTTGTTTTCGATTCCAAATCGGATATTATGGCCATCTATACAGTTGATAACAATGGCAACAAACAAGTATCGGCATTTCCATCTATGATAAAGGCGGCGGCAAATCACATAGTTAACACAGAGATTAATTATAAAATAGAAGCCACTGGTAAAACGAAGAAAATAGCCAATTATCAATGTGAAGAATGGAAAATAGAAGATGACATCACTGTTACTAAAGCTTATATAGCAAAAGATTTTCCTGCCAGTTGGGCAAAATCATTCAGTGAAATGTTTAAAAATGTATCCCCTTCTACTAAAAATAATTTGGTGGATGGTATGGTGCTGAAGTCAGAGTCAAATACTAAAAAGAAAAGTTCTACTTATGAAGCTAAAAAAGTCATTGAAGAAAAATTTATAATCAACAATAACGATTATAAAAATGTAGACTATGGAAAGGGCAATTAAAAACCATTCCATCATTTTACACTTGACACATATTAGTGGCATATGATTTTTGCGTGAGCCTGGCTTCATTATGTAATTATGATCTTACATTGCATCCATGAATAAAGCCTACAAATACTGTCCTGTCTGTACCTGCGAACTTATTAAAGACAAAGATGAATATCAGGCCTGCTGTAATGCGGATTGCACATTTGTATTCTATAATAATCCCACTCCTGTAGTGGCTGCGATTGTAGAATATGAAAAAAATCAGGTCATCATAGCCCACAATGTGCTTTGGCCTCCTAAGTGGTATGGTCTAATTACAGGGTTCGTTGAAGAATATGAAAATCCTGATGACACCGTATTAAGAGAAGTCAAAGAAGAATTGGGATTGGATGGTGTATTAAAAGAATTTGTAGGTCACTACACTTTCAATAAAATGAATCAACTTATCATTGCTTATCATGTGGAAGCAGCAGGTGAGATCATGCTCAACGAAGAACTGGATCATTATAAAATTATTCCTTTTGATAAAGCCAAGACTTGGCCTAGTGGTACAGGCTTAGCATTAAGAGATTTTCTAAGAAAGAAAGGCTATGATCCTGAGGAAATAAGTTTTTCGTAATCCTCCAATGTATCCACATCATGAAAAAAGGGGGGGATGTCTGTTTTCCAGTTCACAAGTGAATTCTTATTTTTTTCAATAATATTTTTTGATGAATAAAGGTCATCATTTGCCAAAAAATCATTGATAAAAGAATGATCAAAAAGCACAGGGTTTCCTGGCTTGTTTGAAGTGGAATATGGCCTTAATATGGTCGGCTTATTAATGTTTTCTCCTATAAAAGCTTGTATTAATTCGTTGTAATTTTGGGTAGTAATTAATGGCATGTCACCTAAGGCTATCATAAATGGTGTATGGCTATCTAATGCATCCACACCCACTTTCATACTACTTACCTGTCCTGTTTTGTACAAATCATTGTACACTATATCTACATTTTTATACGAACCTATACCTTTTGATACCTTTTCTTCATCATGGCCCAATACCACGACCAATTTGGATATTTTAGCAGGTCTTAAATGTGATAAAGTAGTAGCTAAAATTGTAGTATGATGGTAAGGAAGGAGTAGCTTATTACTTTTACCCATTCGTGCGGACAAACCAGCTGCTAGTAAGATTGCATTAACCATAAAAATTAAGATAATGGTTTTATTTGAGGGCTAATATTTAAGGATGGGCTGCCACCCATATCTCTCCATCTTCAAAATATTCTTTTTTCCAAATAGGTACTGTCTTCTTTAACGTATCTATGGCGTATTGGCATGCTTCAAAGGGTTTTGCTCTGTGAGCTGCGGATACTGCGATAATGATTGGTATCTCTCCTATTGCCAAGGCTCCTACTCTGTGATGCATACTGATCTTCATTATATGTGGCCATTTTTCTCTTATTTTATCACATATTTTTTGCATTTCCTTTTGCGCCATGGGCACATAGGCTTCAAAATTGAGACGTAAAACCTCTTTTCCTTTTGTGTGGTTTCTTACCGTTCCTATAAAAATAACATGACCACCAGCTGAATCGTCTGCAACAAAATCTATACATGCTTGTACAGATAATGGATTTTCTAATATTTGGGTATCCGTATTCATTAATATTTTATATTCACTTTTCGTATATTCTTGATTTTCAATCTTTTATAATTGCATGAATGTAAGCTCTTTGTTCATTTTAACATATCTGGAGCATTTCATTATTAACCAATAACCATTAACCAATATCCATTAACTATCATCCATCATTAATGGGCCTATTACCCCCCACTTACAGGTGGAATGATGGCTACTTCATCCCCTTCTCTAATAATGTAACCGTCTTCTTTATATTCCTGATTTACGGCTATGGCATAAGATTTTATCTTTTCAAAATCAGGATAATCTTTAGCCAATGCTCTTTTGAAAACATGAATAGTTGTACCATCTTTTACAATAAAAGTAGTAATTCCTTCACCTAAAAAATCTCTTGCTATTCCAAATGCTTTTATTGAAAGATTCATTTCTATCTATTAAAATTTTTTTTGCCTCCAGATTTAGACATTAATTGAATATCGCTTATTACTATATCGTGAGAAAACCCTTTGCACATATCATATATGGTTAAAGCTGCTACTGATGCCCCCGTAAGTGCTTCCATTTCCACTCCTGTTTTGCTCTTAGTTTTTGCTTCACACTGTATGATTACCACATTATTGTCATCAATAGTAATCTCTACATTGCACTTGCTCATTGAGATCGGATGACAAAGAGGAATCAAATCACTGGTCTTTTTTACCGCCATGATACCAGCTATTATTGCAGTCTGAAATACGGGGCCTTTTTTTGTTAGAACTTCATTGTGGTCATCTAGCTGTTTGATTATTTCAATTGGTAAGTAGACTTTTGCTGTGGCTACAGCCCTTCTTTCTGTGATTTCTTTCTGTCCTACATCCACCATTTGCGGTCTATTTTTTTTATCTAGATGAGAGAAGCCGTTATCCATTTTAAGTATTTTATCAAAATAACAAAAGAAAAATGATCTTGTCAAAAGTTAATTCACAATAAAAAGACAACATTTCATATTTTGGGTGATTGTAACTACTCAAGTGGAGTCAATTTTGGCTAAAAAAAGTTCTTTTTTCATTATTCTTCGGCTATTTTTATAACTATAGCTCTGCTATTCTGATAAAAAATGAGCCTCATCTAATAAAAAAATAACAAATTTTTATCTCAAAAGCACCCACCTGAGTAGTTACGGGTGATTTAATATTTAGAAGTTGTAAAATGGTCTTTCACTATAATTAGAATATGAATAAAATTTATCCATGGATTAATGCTGCTAGGCTGCGTACACTTCCCTTGGCACTATCATGTGTTGTTACCGCCGCTTTTTTGGCAGCTTATGAAGGCGCTTTTAAATGGACAATTTTCTTATTAGCCGCACTCACTACAATCTTATTACAGGTACTGGCTAATTTTGCTAATGACTATGGTGACACATTAAATGGCGCCGATAATGAAGACAGAATTGGGCCAATACGAATGGTACAATCAGGCCGCATCACTCCTCTGCAGATGAAAAAAGGTATCATATGTGTTATTGTACTTACTCTCATCACAGGGTTTTCGTTGCTTTATTTTTCTTTAGCCAGATCATTGATTAACCCAGAAGTCATTGTATTTTTTATTCTTGGTATTCTGGCCATAGTAGCGGCAATAAAATATACTGGGGGCAATAACCCATATGGATACAGAGCACTGGGAGACCTGTCAGTATTCCTATTCTTTGGTATCTTGGGGGTGCTGGGTAATGTATATTTATATATTCAACATCTTAACTGGGAGTACCTGATGCCTGCAATTAGTATAGGCACATTATCAATGGCGGTGCTTAATTTAAATAATATGCGCGATCGCCCTGAAGATGCCAAAGTAGGCAAAAGAACAATCCCTGTGATTATTGGACAAAAGGCAGCAAAACTATATCATTTTTTACTTATACTGATAGCTATCGCCTCGGCTATTATGTTCTCTTTTCAGACCTCTTTAGGCTACAAACAATTTATATATCTCTTGCCCATGATTATTTTAGTTGCACATTTGATAAAGGTTTGGGGCACAGAAGAGACAAAAGATTTTGATCCTGAATTAAAAAAAGTCGCATTGTCCACATTTGCTTTTTCAATTCTTTTTGGACTAGGATTGATTATTTAATATGCAACATAGAAATACAAGATATGACCTGCTTTTTCGATTTGATGCTGGCACTTCACGAGGTATTATGCGACAAAAGACTTCTTGGTTTTTAAAATTAGAGAAGGATAACCGAATAGGCATAGGAGAATTTGGCATACTTAAAGGCTTAAGTGTAGAAAATTTTGATTCTTTTGAAGAGGATATAAATAAGAATATACGAGAATATTCAAAAGAAACAAAAAAATTTAATTGGAGTTCATTGAATGATTTTCCAGTAATTAAATTTGGTTTAGAAATGGCGCATCTTGATTTAGCAAGGCATGGAAATGGGATTCTTTTTGACAATGCATTTACTCGAGGAGAGTCAAGTATACCAATCAATGGCTTGGTTTGGATGGGAGACTATCGCTTTATGTTTGAGCAGATAAAAGAAAAGATAGACATGGGTTTTGAGTGTATTAAAATAAAAATAGGAGCAATTGATTTTGAAGAAGAACTTTCTCTTTTAAAATATATGAGGTCTGAATTTGCAAAAAATGACATCGAAATCAGAGTAGATGCAAACGGGGGATTCAAGCCAGAAAATGCTCTAGAAAAACTCAAGTTATTATCTGATTATCACCTTCATTCTATAGAACAGCCGATACGACAGGGTCAATGGGAGGAAATGGCAAAATTATGCTTAGATAGTCCTTTGCCAATTGCTTTGGACGAAGAACTCATAGGCATATCTAATGCTACGTTAAAAATTAAGCTCCTCGACACTATTTCACCACATTACATTATTATAAAACCTAGCCTTTTGGGAGGTTATATGGCTTCGGAAGAGTGGATTGCATTAGCCAAAGAAAGAAAAATAGGATATTGGGTCACCTCGGCACTGGAGTCTAACATAGGCCTCAATGCCATTGCACAATGGACTTATGAAATGGATCATACCATGCCACAAGGGCTCGGTACTGGGCTATTGTACCATAATAATTTTGAAGGGCCTCTTTATATCAAAAATGGCGCTTTGCACTTCAATTCTAAGATATCTGTTTATGAAAATTTTAACCTCTTTTCATAGTGACCACAAAAGTTAAAACATATCGAATAGATGGTATAGATATGGACATATCAATGGCAGAAGATATAAGCCAATCTGCATCTGGTGAACAAAAGAAAATCGCCAAAGCTATTCTAGATTGGAATTACAACGAAGAATTTACTTTTCTAACATCAGGGTCTACAGGCCCACCAAAACTACTTGTATTTACAAAAGATCAGATAAAGGCAAGTATTTATCAGAGTCAACAAGCTTTTGAGCTGCTCCAAAGTGACAATATACTATTGTGCTTGCCTATGAAATATGTGGCAGGTAAAATGATGCTCTACAGAGCACTTCATCTCGGCATGAATGTAATCACAGCCCAGCCAAAAATAGTATTGCAAGATGTAATGAATCACTCGGTATCTTTTGCTGCATTTATCCCTCTACAGGTTGAGGTTTTGCTTGGTTCTAAGGCTGGTGCAAAGTGGTTTTCCTCTATAAAAAATGTAATAATAGGAGGGGCTGATATTAGCATCTCTTTAGAAAAAAAATTGGCCACTTATGCCAATAATATTTACCACACTTATGGTATGACTGAGACGCTTACTCATATAGCCATAAGAAAATTATCAATAGGAGGACTTTCATATTTTCAAGCATTGCCTAATATTTCATTGAGTCAAAACGATAATAAAACACTGATGATAACAGCCCATCACTTAAACGTACAAGTAAAGACACATGATGTAGTAGATTTTTTAAACGATAAATCGTTTAGAATAAAAGGCAGAATAGATAATGTCATCAATAGCGGAGGACTAAAAATATACCCAGAGGAATTAGAAGCTATTTTTAAAAAATACATTGAAACAAAACTTGTTGTAATTGGCGAATCTGACAATCACCTGGGTGAAAGAGTTATCCTCGTAGTGGAGAGCCAGAGTGTTATTGATCCAGAATGGATAAGGGCCGCTCAATCAGAATTGCCAAAAAATAAATGGCCAAAAAAAGTAAAATATCTGGATGAATTACCTCTGACGGAGAATGGAAAAATTAAAAGAAAAATGATATTAGGTTCTTAACATTTCTTGATTCGGTAAATTAAATATCTACTTTTATTAATTCATGAGGATGATAAAAAGAAAATTTAATGTGACGAATCAATTCGAGTACTTTTTTGATCTTGTGAGTTTTCGAAGTGGACTCAATATTATATTCTTAATTGAAACGTAACTATTCAGGAGGAGCAAATTTTGAATAGAAGAAAATTTTTTTCTATCATTTTTCAGATATTTTTTCGCCATGGCTCTGCTGTGCCTTAAAGAATGAATTTTATCTGGTAAAAAAAATAACAATTTTTTACCTGCCTGTTTAGCAGACAGGTCTCAAAAAGGTCTACCTCGTTAGCTACAAAACAACCTATCCTGACACAGGAAAAATAATAGAGAAGCACTTAAAATGAAAAAGAAAGAAAACCTAAAAGTAACATCACAAACTATAGCGTCAAGTAAGGCCGCTCAGACGCAGCTAAAGACCTCGTTACGAAATCATATAGATTTGAGTGCGATAGCTGATAACAAGGCCAATATTATGTTGAGTATTAACGCTATTGTCATTACTGTAGGGTTGCCTTTGATAGCCCAAAGACTTGGTGCTAATTCATATTATATATATCCTCTTATTGCTCTTGCTTTATCGAGTATATTGTCGATGGCATATGCCACCCTTGCTACCCGCCCGATAAAAATGTCAGGAAAAACAAATTTAGATTTAATCAAAGAAAAAAAAACAAATTTGTTTTTCTTTGGAAATTTCTACAAAATGGATTTTAATGAATATGAAACAGGTATCAAAGAGGTCGTTCAAAAAAATGATATCCTTGAAAACTCAATTACCAGAGACCTCTTTTTTCTAGGTAAATCATTGGGCACTAAGTTTGACTACCTCCGCTCTTGTTATAATATATTCATGATTGGCATGATGCTCACTGTAGTACTTTTTGTTGTGGCATCTATACTAGGTCACTCCTAAGTGCTTATACAAGGTGAAGTATAGGGATTACAATCTTGCTTGAAGTTTGGTAACAAAGCTATTTTTCCATTGGAAGAAAGTGCCATCTTTTATTTTTTCACGTGCCATTTGCATCAGTTCAAGGTAAAAAGTGAGATTGTGAAGACTGGCCATCTGCAAACCTAGCATTTCTTTGGTACGAAATAAGTGGTGAAAATAGGCACGGCTATGTACATTGCTCGTAGTACAATTAATATTTTTATCAAGAGGCTCTAAGTCCGTTTTCCATTTGGCATTTTTAATATTTATTATTCCTTCTGATGTAAATATCAGGCCATGACGGGCATTACGGGTGGGCATTACACAATCAAACATATCCACACCAAGAGCTATCGATTCTAATAGGTTTGCTGGTGTACCTACTCCCATTAAATATCGAGGTTTGTCTTGAGGCAGAATTTCAGTAACTATAGCGGTCATTTCATACATTTCTTCAGCGGGCTCTCCCACTGATAGTCCGCCAATGGCATAAACCAGAGCGTCTTGTTCGCTTATTACTTGTGCTGATTTTTTTCTGAGGTCAATATATGTACTACCCTGCACTATGGGGGCTAGGGTCTGATTGTAACCATATTTTCCATTTGTATTATTAAATCTATCAAAGCATCTCTGAAGCCACCTGTGCGTAAGTTGAATGGATTTTTTAGCGTAATGATAATCGCATGGATATGGTGTACATTCATCAAATGCCATTATGATATCTGCTCCAATTACTCTCTGTATATCTACAGCAATTTCAGGTGAAAGAAAATGACTAGAACCATCAATATGCGATTTAAAAGAAACGCCCTCTTCTGTAATTTTACGCATATTGCTAAGGCTGTATACTTGATATCCACCACTATCAGTAAGTATAGGTTTGTCCCAAGCTATAAATTTGTGGAGGCCTCCAGCTTTTTCTATTAAGTCTATACCTGGCCGGAGATAAAGATGGTATGTATTACCAAGTATGATTTGGGCCTTTATATCATTTTTTAGTTGGTCCTGGTAGATGCATTTTACTGTGCCTTGTGTGCCTACTGGCATAAATATAGGTGTTTCTATTGATCCATGATCTGTATTCAGGATTCCTAACCGAGCACTTGTGTCAGTACATTTTTTTTCTATGGTAAAATTCATTTATAATCTTTACTCATGTTTAAAAGCATGCCAATTATAATACTAAAAGCCAATAAAGAAGTACCCCCCTTACTTATGAATGGCAGTGGAATACCAATTACAGGAGTGATACCAATGGTCATGCCAATGTTAATAAATACATGAATAAATAGCAATCCAGCAGCACCATAGGAAAAATACAAAGGAAAGGAAACGGTGGCTTTTTCACCTATGGAAAGTATTCTTGCTAACAGGATAAAAAAAAGAAAAATAGTAGCCAAACATCCTATAAAACCTTGCTCCTCTCCTATGGTGGTAAAAATAAAATCTGTTTTTTGTTCAGGCACATAGTTGAGCTTTGTCATGGTACCTTTGAGAAACCCTTTTCCATTTAGCCCTCCTGATCCTATTGCCATTTTAGATTGTATCAGATTATATAGAGATCCTTTGGGGTCGCTGCTTTTTGGTTTCAGCCATACATTTATTCTGTCTTTTTGATGAGGTTTTAAAATATGTTCATAAGTATGCGAAACCCCAAAAGACATTATACCTATCATCATGATTACTCCAATAGTACCATACTGTGCCCTCCAAAAAGAACGGGGCGAATTGAGCTGAATCAATACCAAAATAACAATAGCTTGAAAAGCTGTTACACTCTCTACAAAATCAAATTTATATCCTGCATAAATGCTCACCACAAAGGCTAAAATGATAAAATAGGTGAGTATGTTACTATTAGAAAAATCCAGCACAAAGAAAAGACTCAGAGTAAGAATAATACTGAAAGCTAAAAATGGTGAAAAAATGATTGATAATATTATGGCCATTAAAACCGAAAATCCAACTATGAAATACTTCAAGGGCAGACCGTTTCTAAAAAGTATCAATGAAATGGCGAAGAATGTCAGAGCAGAACCTGCATCGGGTTGGAGAAAAATCAAACCTGTAGGCACCAGGATAAGTCCAAAAGCATATACTTGGTCTCTTGTATTTTTAATATTGGTTTTAAATGAACTACAAAATGCTGACAACCCTATGATGGTGGATATTTTTGCCAGTTCGGAGGGCTGCAATGAAAAATTCCCGATAACAAACCAAGATTTAGCCCCCTTGATTTCACTGCCAAAAATCAATAACGCAATCAATAAAATGAGCCCTAATATATATATGAGATAAGCTAAGGAATTCCATAATTTCCAGTCTATCATTGAGATGACCCAACAAACTACCAAAGATATTCCGGCCCAAATCAACTGCCTCCCTATATCCGTATACCAGAAATATGTATCTTCTTTATTGTAATCTTCACCCGTGGCATATAGCATTAATAACCCAATACATACCAAGGCAAAATAGATTGAAAAAAGCATCCAATCTGGTGATTTATTACTTGAGGAGTAGATTTTAGCCATCGGTCATTGCTGATACAATTTCTTGCTTATTTATCTTACCTCTTACTGGAATGGCATTACGGAAAAACGATTTTAATTCTACCAGAAATGATTCTAATTCTACTCTGTTTTCATAAGCTCCAGTGCGAATACTGTAATAAGGATTTTCGTAAGAACTTGTGCTAATTTTATTTGGATACAATTGCTTAAACTTAAATTTGACGTTTTCCATCACTCTTCGGTCAGTGGTATTAATAATTTTAATCCGCCACCCGTTTATTGTAGCTTCCGATTTTCCCAATCGTTCGAACTTGTCCATAAGTGTTCTTACAGAATTTTCTTCATTTATGACTGTTTGGGCATTTATAGCAAAGATATTTAAAAACATCAAACATAAAATGGCAAAGTACTTAGTACACATAAATGATTCTTTTTTGAAAAAAAATGTTTAATAGTTATATAGCAGGTAGTCAGGTAGTCAATAGTCAGATAGTCAATAGTCAGATAGTCAATAGTCAATAGTCAGATAGTCAGATAGTCAGATAGTCAGATAGTCAATAGTTAATAGTTAATAGTTAATAGTTAATAGTCAGATAGTTAATAGTCAGATAGTCAATAGTCAATAGTTAATAGTCAATAGTCAATAGTCAATAGTCAATAGTCAATAGTTAATAGTTAATAGTTAATAGTCGGTAGTCAAAAAGTCAAAAGTCAAAAGTCAAAAGTCAAAAGTCAAAAGTCAAAAGTCAAAAGTCAAAAGTCAAAAGTCAAAATATAATAAATAAAAAGTCTTTTTTTAGCCAAATCTGGCAACAAAATATAAGCAATAAAAAAGGAGTAGTTACTAAAAAAGAATAGAGGAAATTAATTAGAGAGACATCTGAATGTTACACAGTTTTTTAACCAGTGACTATTTTTATTCCTGATGAAGTCCCTAATCGGTCAGCTCCTGCGGCTAAATAATCAAGTGCTTGAGCTCTAGTTTTTATACCTCCTGATGCTTTGATTAAAATTTTATTCTTAACAGTTTTCTTCATCAATTTCACAATTTCCAATTCAGCACCCTTATTTGCAAAACCGGTGGATGTTTTCACAAAGTCAACATTGTGTTCTACAGCTTTATTGCATAAGATTTCAATTTCTTCAGTAGTAAGCATGCAAGTTTCTAGAATTGCTTTGACAACCTTGTTTTTCAAATGTACAACTGTGACCAAACGATCCATCTCATCATCAATTGTTTTCCAATCTCCGCTTTTCACTGCAGCTATATTTATTACAAAATCTATTTCATCACAGCCCTGATCCAACAGTGTTTTTGTCTCCTCTGTTTTGCTACTTATGCCATTATAACCTAAAGGAAATCCTATAATCGAACAAACCCCAGTTTGAGATTCGAAGATAAGTTCTTTGGCATATTTTACAAAATAAGGAGGTATGCATACTGTTTTAAATCTATATTTAATAGCACTTTGACAGTGTTCGAAAATATCATCTTTTGTCAGGTCTGCGCGTAATGCAGTATGATCTATGCGTTGTGCAATAGAGTTAAGGTCGTCCATGTATTTCTAATTTGCATGTTAAAGATGATTCATTAATTTGACAATCTATTGAGCCAAGCAAAGAAGATTTACAAAAAAGGAAAATCTTCCCATCAAACATGTAGTTTACACAATACCAACCACAGTTACTGGTTCACATATGTCATTGCAAATATTCAACATGCTACGGCTACTTTATACGCGATAATCACATCTACTGAACTCGCCTTATCAACCCGTAATATAAATAGTGCCTGAACGAAACAGTCGAACTTTATAAATTAAAATGTTTTAGATGAGAATTTATTTTTTTGATATTCGGTGATGCCTGAGTATCAGCGAGTTGAAAAAAATGTAAAGTTCGCCAAAAGAATTTTTTGTGAGTTTTCGGAGTGGACTCATAGTTCTCCACTACACTAAATATAACACAATAATATATTTAGAACCCTTGAATATAAGGCGCGCCTATATCTTTTAATTTTCCAATCAATGCAGGAATAATATTATTCACTATCTCATCTACTCTTCTTTTTACATCAGGAATTTGGTTTTCTATTATTTTAAGACTCTTTTCATGATTAGCAGTAGGGCCGTAACTGGTTGATATTCCAGCATTGGCTTGAAAGTATCTAGACTGAAGAGTGGTATTGTTTCTTTCTCCCATTTCTCCTTTTGCACTGCTTCCTCGTAGTTCTTTTTGTATTCCATTTAGTGTTGATTTTGTAGCAAAAATTTCTTTACTCAGGCTGCTCCCAGGTGCTGATGTAGTACGATCAAGAGCAACAAGCATCGCATTGGTTACATCCAAACTATGGTTTAAATCATATGCTACTGATGACATAATAGATCTAATGGAGCGCAACCTTTTCGAGAAGGCTGAATATTCTTCTGGGCTCCCACCAGTACTCAAAGTTCCCTCTCTCAAAGGCACTACATTAAAAGATTCAGGCCCAGCTAATGTGATGGCATTGCCCTCGTGCTCTTCTATGAGAGATACAGCATAGGTGCCTGGTGCAGCAAGATGGCCTTGCATCGATCGCCTCATCCATGGAGCTACGCTTTGGGCTGCCCTTCCTGGGGTAATGGTTCTGCTTCCTGCGTATCTCAAATCCCATGATGTTCGATGTACCCCTTTTTTCTTTTTGGCTTTTATTTTTCTCACTATTTCTCCGTCGCTATCAATGATGACTAACCATATTTTTGCTAATTTTTCATTCTTTTCATTATCAAGGGCATCCCAACCTGGAAATGGTATATTCTGATTGCCTTTATTCAATTTCTTTTCTTTCTCTTCCCTTTTATCTTTGATTGATTTGTATTCTTTATTAATATGATAAGTAAAAACTGCTCCGAATTCAGGATTATCAGCAGCATAATGTTGATGCCCTTCGGATCCTATGATTGATCTAGGTATGTACCAATCAGCATCTTGAATCGGATATAGAGCAGCATCTTTTTTAAGACTTTCTGTTGAAATCGACCGGAGCGGAGCATAGTTATCCAATACAAAGAAGCTTCTTCCAAACGATGCCCCTACAAGGTCATTCTCTCTTTTTTGAATGGCCAAATCTCTAAATGAAATAGTAGGAGAGCCTTTAAGTTTTATCCATTTACCACCACAGTTTTGAGAAAAATAGATCCCAAATTCTGTAGCGATAAAAAGCAATTGTGGATCCACATGGTCTTGTACCAATCGCCACACTAAAGTCTTATTAGGCAAATTAGATTTTATTGATCTCCATGTTCTTCCCTTGTCTGTACTTTTATAAATATAAGGGCTAAAATCACCGTTTTTATGGTTGTCTAATGAGGCATACACTGTATTCACATCATGTAGATCAGCTTTTATATCATTGACAAATGCTGTAGCAGGTACATTGGGAAGTTTGTTCACATTAATTTTTGTCCAATTGGCTCCGCCATCATTTGTCACTTGTATAATACCATCATCTGTTCCTGCATATAGTAAACCTTCTTTTATTGGAGATTCTGACAGAGAGGTGATACTGTTATAATTGGACATAGCTCTTACATCCCAAGGATTGTCCCATCCTTGTACCCTACCCATAATAGGCAAAGTAATTCGATCTTGATTTTTGGTTAAATCTTTAGAAATAGCAGTCCAGCTGTCACCTCTATTTTCTGACTGCCACACACGTTGTGAGGCAAAGTATATTCTTGCAGGATTGTGCGGACTTACAATAATAGGAGCATCCCAGTTGTATCTTTCATAATTCTCACCTTCTCCATCTGTTGGTTGTATTCTTATTTGTTCTCCCGTAGCCAGATCTACTCTGTGCATCACACCTTGTTGGGATTCAGCATAGAGAATATTTGGATTGCCGGGCTCTGTGGCTGATTGGTGCCCATCAGCGCCTAGGGTTTTATACCAATCAGCATTTCTGATGCCATGCTCATTGTCTGTTTGCGATGGGCCTCCGTGCGATCCATTGTCTTGGGTGCCACCATAAATATGATAAAACGGCTCTCTATCATCCAAAGCGACTTTATAGTATTGTGTGATCGGCATATTATCAATAAACCTCCAATGTTTGGTGTTATCATGAGTTACATATAATCCTCCATCACTTCCTACCATCATAAAGTTAGAGTCATTAGTAAAAGCAATGTCATGATTATCAGAGTGCTTTTTATTCTCACTCATTGTATAGTAATCCTTGCCGCCATTATCGGATACAATTATGCGATTGTTAGCGAGATAAATTTTATCATAAATGTGAGGGTCAGCATATAGTTCTTGGTAGTAGTGAGGGCCCGTGGCTCCTGATATTGCATCAGATTGTTTGGACCAACTAGAACCTCTATCCCATGACTTAAAAATTCCTCCTTTTGTTCTATCTAGCTCTATAGCAGCATAGATTTCATCAGGATGTTGAGGAGAAATAGCTAGGCCTATTTTTCCGAGGTTCGATTTTGGAATTCCTTTTGTGAGTTTTGTCCATGTATTGCCCCCATCTGTAGATCGATGTATTCCTGATCCTGCGCCGCCTCCCATGTAAGCAGCTACTGTGCGATGTCTGTCCCAAGTAGCAGCATACAGCAGGTCTGGATCTCTTGGGTCTATCACCAAATCCGTTACTCCTGTCCATTTATTATTTCCTAATGTTCGCTTCCATGACTTGCCCCCATCGGTAGATTTAAATAGTCCTCTTTCACCTCCTTTACTCCATAATGGCCCTTGTGATGCAACCCAAATGATGTTGCTATTTTTTGGATGTATAATAATTTCAGATAAATGTTCTGATTTAGAAAGGCCCATATTTTTCCATGTCTTTCCACCATCTTCGCTTTTGTAGATTCCATCGCCAAAACCTACATGTCTTCCTCCTACGTTTTCTCCAGTGCCCAACCATATTACATTGGGATTTTGAGGGTCAAGAGTGATACAACCTGTAGAATACACTGATTGATCATCAAAAATAGGTTTCCATGTGGTGCCAGAATTCTCTGTTTTCCACACTCCTCCTGAGCCAACAGCCACGTACCAAATATTTTGATTGATAGGATGTATGGCTATATCTGCTATTCTTCCTGATGTAAAAGCAGGGCCTACATTTCTTAACTTAAAACCGGAGAATGTAGATTCATTGATTGGAAGTCCTTGACAATATAGGAAAACAGAAAATAAACAGAATACAAAAGTTGTAAATAGCTTTTTCATTGATTTTGATTTTCTAGTATGTTTAAGGTGAACTTTGGCAATGGCTTAGTTAGTGGTTGAACGAAAACTCATCTAAAGTAAAAAGTGTTTTTTTTGCTACCATTATTTAATATTTTCAAATCACCTAAACAAAATAAGGATAGACACTGGCAATTAACAATTTAATTATGAAAATGTAAAGTATCAGACATTTTAGTTTTTCGGAATAACCCAGCAAAGAATGTAACCTACTCAGGTGGTGCCAATTTTGGATAAAAAAGTTCTTTTTCGACCATATTTCAGCTATTTTTTCGCCATAGCTCTATTATGCCTAAAAAAACGAATTTTATCTGGCAAAAAAATAACAACTTTTTATCTCAAAAGCGCTCACCTGAATAGTTACTAAAGGATTATAACAGATTTTATACATATGAAGTACGGGTTTTGTCATATGCACCAAATATAATCAAAATGTAAAGTAACTTACATAAAGTCAAAATGATAGATGATAATTACTTCTAATATGAATGATAGGCTTAATTCTTGTGTATAAAGTCTTGAGAATTTACAACTCTTTATAAACTGTTAGATATCATTTGAGAAGAGAATGCTATTTTTTTAAAAAAAATGGTTATTGCCTTAATAATACCCGATATAACGACGTTCATAAGTAGTTGTCCTTAAAATAACTAAAAGGAAAATAAGCTCTGATGAGAATAAAACAACTGCTCGGCACTATGATGATCCTATTTTGTATGGGAACTATGGAAGCTCAGGATATTCACTTTTCACAATTTTACCAATCGCCACTCAATCTCAATCCTGCCATGACAGGGGTGATGAATTGTTCGCAAAGGCTGGTAGGCAACTATCGCAACCAATGGGCGGCCGTATTGGGATCTAATGCCTATAATACATATTCTGTTTCTTACGATAGGAAAATGGCTGTAGGCCAAACGGACTACTTTGGAGTAGGAGGTACACTATGGGCTGATGTAGCAGGAGCATCAAGGTTTGGAACAAGGCAGGTTAAGCTATCATTTTCATTTAGTAAAAAAATAGCAGGTAGCCGAAACAACTCTCACTACATCGTAGCTGGTGCTGAAGGAGGAATGACACAAAGAAGAGTAAGTGAGGGCGACCTTAGATGGCCTTCTCAAGTACAGAATGGACAATTTGTGGAGGGCATACCTGGAGAAGTAATTCAGAATAATAACTTTTTATATCCTGATCTTTCAGGAGGGTTATTGTGGTTTGCCACTATAGAAAAGAATAGTTTTTATGCTGGTGCTGCTATGTTTCATTTGAATCAACCAAATGTATCTTTCTTAGGTAGAGAAGAAAGTTTATTCTCGAGGTTAACAGTGCATGCAGGGGGAGAATTATTTGTCAATAAAAAAATGAGTGTACTGCCAAATATCATTTACCTTGGCCAAGGCTCTCACATGGAAATCAATGTAGGATCTTCAGTGAGATTAGCATTAGATGGTATAAAATCTAACCAATACATCCAGTTTGGATTGTGGTATCGGCTGGGTCAGCAAGTGGAATCAACTGCAGCGGGCACATTTGCAACTTCCCTTCATTCTGATGCCATCATCCTCGCTACGAGATTTGAAACGGGCAACTATGGTGTAGGGTTTTCGTATGATTATAATATCAGCGAATTGGCAACGGGCAGTTCTGCAAATGGATCATTTGAACTCTCCGTAGTATATCTTTTTTGCGGAAACGAAAGTAGAGGGGTATACTGTCCTACATTCTAAATAGTGACTGAACGAAAACACATCAAAATCAAAAAATGATGGTTCTCGATAAACCACCAAATTAAAAAGAAAAAAATGATACAAAGCCAATTTCTATTCGATAGAAGTTGGTTTTTTTTATTTAATATTTTCAAAAATATTATAATAGATCAATTGATTTGTAACGTTCTCTCTATATTGGCAAAATATAGACCAAGAAGCTTCAGATGCCAATTAGTAGCCGCGCTGAAGTTGTGATTTTATTAATTCATACATAACCACAAAGAGAATGTTTAGTAGCAAAGAGAAAAATAATTCATCTTCTTCCAATTCCGGTTTTTCTGCTTCAGTTAATAGTATTGGTGAAGGTACATTGGTAGAAGGCACTATCAATGCCGATTCTGATATTAGAATAGACGGAGAAATACAAGGTAACCTCTCATGCAAAGGGAAATTAATTTTAGGAGAAAGAGGGAAAATAGTAGGTGATATAGAATGCACTAATGCTTTAATAGAAGGCGAAATTAGAGGAAAAATAGTAGTGAAAGAACATCTGCATGTCAAAGATTCTGCGATTATTGATGGTGATATTTTCACTGACAAGCTCGATGTAGATTCAGGTGCTGTATTTAATGTAAGCTGTAAAATGGGGCAGACTTCACAAATTTCCTCATTATCAACTAAGAACAAGAACACCCCTATTTTGACCACAGAAGAAGCAGCATAACCATCTCTGACAACAAATCACATAATGCCTATTTGAAGTATGCTGGAATGGCATTTCAGATGCTAATCTATTTTGGATTGGGACTGTTTATTGGTGTTAAATTGGACGAAAAATTTAAGACATCCGATCCCTATTTTACCATTTCGGGATTATTTCTATTTGCGGGAATCTACTTTTATAAACTTATGAAGGACTTAGCCAATACCAAATAACTTGTAATGTCTTTAAGAAATATTATAAGCATTGTGTTTGGAAATATTATTTTATTCCTTGTCCTCACTACATTACAGTTTTTTTTTAACCTGAAAGCCTCCATTTGGAATACCATAGGTGCCTCTTTCCTATTTTTTACAATTACACTCTATGCTTTGCAAAAAGCAAAAAAATCCTCTCTTAATCAAACTACAAATAAGATGATGTTCCTTACAAGTGGAATGGCATTGATACGTATAGTGGCATCACTTATATGGGTAATATTATTAAAAGAGGTGAATGGCGAAGTAACCCTTTGGGAGTTAATTTCATTTATTACTATTTATGCCTTCTACCTTTTTATAGATGTATATTATTTGGATAGACTACTCAGGCGATCGCTTCAATACTAATATTGTAACTACACAGGTGGAGTCAACTTTGACTAAAAAAAGTTCTTTTTCTACCATATTTCAGTTCTTTTATCGCCATAGCTCTGTTACGCCTCGAAAAATGAGCTTTATCTGGTAAAAAAAACAACAAATTTTTACCTGCCTGTTTGGTAGACAGGCCTCAAAAGCACCCACCTGAGTAGTTTCCTAATATTTTTATCCACTTCAATTATAGTTTTTTATCGCCATTTCATAAAGATTATTTAAAGTTCTTAAAGTCTTCCTAAATAATTAAACACTTTGACTCAATTTTACGTTAGTAACTTTCATTTTATTTACAATGCAAGTATTTTCGCATTCTCAAAAAACAGAATTGTTATTTAATGACATCATCAGTTAGTTTATTATTCGTTGTAATTCAATCTCTAATTAAAGTTTGAATCCACTCCGAAAACTCACAAACCAAAACAAGTCACTTCGACAAGCTCTGCCTAAAGCTTTTGTCGAACTTTACATTTTTCTTAATTCGCGGAGACTCCGGCATCACAGAATCTCCAAATTTCATCCAAAACGATTCTTTTTATGAAAAATATTAGATTTCAGAATAGACTCAATTTTTAATGTTCCAAGAAATGTCTTGTATGTTAAATTGTAATTTATTGAAATTAACCGATTAGTATTTAACAAGTTAGATCACAATAAAAATTCTTCAAAAACTAATATTCACAATTTTATTATGAAAAAGGGGATACTATTATTATCACTGTTATTTGTATCAATTATCGCTTTTGGGCAAGGAGTAACTAAAGTTAGAGGTAATGTATTTGATGGAAGAACGGGGGAACCGCTTCCATTCGTAAATGTATTATTTACTAATTCTAGTGTAGGCACTACTACTGATCTTGATGGCTACTTCTCTATAGATACAAGATATGCTACAGAGACAGTCACAGCCTCTTTCCTAGGGTATGAGAGCATGGCACTAACTATCACAAAAGAAGAAAAAAACAACCTGGTATTCAGGCTTAAGCCCAAGACGTTACAGTTAGCAAATGTAAACATAGTGGCGAAAAAAGGGAGATACAAAAAAAAGGGAAACCCTGCCGTAGCGCTAATGCGAAAAGTCATTAAAAACAAAGGAACAAATAGGCTAGAAGGGCAAGAATATTATAGCCACAACCAATACGAGAGAATCGAACTTGACATCAACAATATTACTGAAGAATTTAAACAAAAAAAGATTTTCAATAAGTTTGATCTATTGTGGAATTATCTTGATACTTCTGATGTAAATGGAAAAGTTTTCCTTCCTATATATTTACAAGAGGTTACCTCAAAGGTACATTTTAGAAAAAATCCAAAAGCTAGAAAAGAGATTAGGGATGCGATAAGAATGACAAAATTTGCTGAAAGTATTGATGATAAAAGCCTTACAGATATGTTAGATTTTCTTTATCAAGATATTGATATATACAATAATACTGTGCCTATTTTGGATAATAGTTTTGTAAGTCCTATATCTCAATTGGCCCTTAATTTTTATCGCTTTTACATTTTAGATTCTTTGGTGGTAAATGATACCAAGAGTATAAGAATAGGCTTTATCCCTAAAAATAAAGCAAATTTTGGATTTACAGGAGATCTTTATGTTTCTGATGACGATAAAAACCGGGTGGTGAAAGTTGACTTTGGAATTATTGGAGACATCCATCTCAACTTTGTGAGAGATTTAAAAATAACACAAGAATTTGAACCCTTTGACAGCGCCTTTATTAAGACAAAAGATGAAGTCGTAATGGATTTTAGTATTACTAAAAATGGGTTGGGGTTTTATGGCACAAGGTCTCTTGTAGTAGATGATTTTAATTTTGATAAACCGAAGGATGAGTCTGTTTTTGATCATACCAATAAGATAGTCATCATGCCAGAAGCTTACGAAAGAAATTCAGATTATTGGAACCAGAGTAGGTTAGTAGATCTTACTCATAATCAAGTAGATCTGTATGAAATGATCGATACCCTTACTAATTTGCCAGCATACAAGAGATTGATATCAGGGATAAGAATATTTTCAACAGGGTACGCGCCTTTTCATAAATTTGATTTGGGCCCTTTGCCTACATTCTATAGCTTTAATCAAGTAGAAGGATCGAGGTTAAAATTGGGTTTTGAAACAAATTTTGATTTTAATAAAAAATTATTAGTAGATGGCTACGTGGCATACGGAACCAGAGATAAAAGATTCAAATACAACGGCACATTAACATATAGTTTTAATGATGATTACAAACGCAATCCAAGGCATTTTCTAAGAGTTAGTTACCGTCAAGATGTTACTTTTCCAGGGCAAGAATTACAATTTGTACAGGGCGATAATGTGCTTCTATCCGCACGGCGAGGAGCTACAAATAGAATGATATTAGAGAAAGAACTAAGTGTAGAATTTACTAAAGAATTTCCAAGTGTAGCCTTTGACTTCATATTCGCTGATAAGAGTACATTGCCTTATGGGGATTTGGAATTGCCATATATTAATGAAAATGACGAACCCGATTTACTAAGAAAAATAGAGACCACAACCCTAGGCGTAGGAATAGAACTCTCTCCAAATAAACAATTTATTCAAGGCAGAAAGTACAGACGACCTATTATCAATGAATATCCTATTTTTAGATTAAGATATACTGCCTCTTTCAAAGGCTTGTTTGGGAGCGAATATGGTTTTCACAGATTTGATGCATCATTTTTCAAAAGATTTAATTTATCTATTCTGGGTCATACCAATATAGGTATTGAAGGAGGAAAGATTTTTGGTCAGTTGCCTTATATTAATTTATTTATTCCACGAGCTAATCAATCTTTTGCCTACCAAAGAGAGTCTTTCAATATGATGAACTTTCTCGAGTTTACTGCTGACCAATATATCTTTTTTCGGGCAGAACACTTTTTTAAAGGCTTTTTCTTTAACAGAATACCCTTGTTAAAAAAACTTAAATTAAGGGAAGTAGCATCCTTTAAAATGACATATGGTTCTCTTTCAGATGAAAATAATCCTGCTAAAACCCAAAGTTTGCCGAGCTTTTCTACCGACGAAAATGGACAATTGTTAACCTATGATTTTGATGGAACTCCATACATGGAAGGGAGCATTGGTATCACTAATATTTTTAGAGTTCTCCGAGTCGATTTGGTAAAAAGACTTAACTATCTTGATAATCCAAATGTACCTTCTCTATTCGGAGTAAAAGGGTTGGGAATCAGAGTGAGATTTAAGGTTGAATTCTAAAAGTAGGGTAACAACTCAGGAGGTGTGCTTTTTTTAGCCAAAATTGATACTACCTGAGTAGTTACAAAGTAGGGAAGTAGAGGAAGAAAGGAAATAGTGGGAGATTTATTTTACACCTTTTATTTTCTATATACTACACGCTCTATAGTGGCTGAATGAGAATTCCATTTTTTACAAAATGAATTTTTTGTTATAAATTCTGTAATGCCTGAGCTTCATGAGATTAAATAAAATGAACATGTTATTAAATGATTTTTTTTCTTTCAGCTACTGTGCACCTCCAAATGATTAAATATTTCGATTTATTCAAACTATAAAGGATTGAATATCAGGAGAATAGGGATGGGGAATAGGAGAAATCAATATAGTAAAGCACACAAGGGTTATTCTGTTTTATTTTGACAGGTAAAGCATTACTTTTGTGATTGCTGAAACCAGCATTATGAAATCTGACAGAACGAAAAAAATAGAACAGTTACCAGGTGAGGCAGGCTTACCTCGTCATTATCCCGTTCCTCCTGAGAAGGATGATCTTCTATTTTATATACAAAGAAATCAAAATGAAAATACTGTCATCTACGAGCTGAATAGGAATCAGTCAGGCTTATTAAACCTTGATTTGCCTATGGTAGCTTCTTGGATACAATACAGCTGGGGAGGCAAGAAAAAAGATTTGAATTATATTCAGAGTAAATTGGCTTATGGATACTCATCTCAGGAGATTAGTTCAGAGCTTGTGCAATTTAATTTTGTATCCTATCAAGAACTCAAATTTTATATAGTAAAAAACGCAAACAGTGACCAATATATGGTTACTTTCAAATTTAACAACAAACAGACAAGGCTAAAAAATATATACGTATATGCCCATGAATTGGGAGTATTTCCTGACGTCAAATATATTGAATTATATGGAGAAGATCTCCATACGAATTTACCAGTTTATCAAAAAATATTCATAGAGAAATGAGTACAAAAAAAATGTATATTAGTAACTCAGAAGATTCAATCAAGCTCTTTGATAATTCATTTATGAATTCACTCTCTAAAGTGCATTGGATAGTGCCTCTTATCATTTTTATTCCTACTATAAGCTATCTTATTTATAATGGAATAGTTGCAAAATTGCCGCTATTTCTGATGCTAGGTTTGTATGCATTGGGTATTGCTATATGGACAGCTGTAGAGTATTCCTTGCATAGGTTTGTTTTTCACTTTCATCCTACATCCGAGTTTGGAAAAAAAATTCACTTTATTTTTCATGGTATTCATCATGACTATCCTTGTGATAGGTTAAGATTAGTAATGCCGCCTACAGTAAGTATCCCTTTGGCCATTGGCTTTTTCTTTTTCTTTACTCTTTTCTTAAGTGCAGAAAATATTTTTCCCTTTTTTGCAGGGTTCCTTACAGGGTATTTGGTGTACGATATGTTCCATTATATGATACATCATGTCCAGGTTAAAGGAAAATTATGGAATGCGCTAAAATCACACCATTTAAAACATCACTATGTTGATGACAATAGGGGTTTTGGAGTGAGCAGTAAGTTATGGGATCTTATTATACGTACTGATTTTAAAGAGATAAAAAAATAAGAAATAGCAACACATATGTACTGATAACATCATTATGAGATTGCTAATTATTTGTTTCTTATTCTTAAGTGTAAATAGTGTCTTAATGAAAACTCATCAAATTAGAAATAATTCTTTTGGCGATGTTTTAATTTTCTGAGATTTGTGGATGTTTGAAAAAGAGGATAAAATCTCAAAAAATTTTATACAAAACTTGGCGAAGTGAAGATTTTAGATTTTTTATGTTTTCGGAGTGGGCTCAACATTAAATTCACAAAAACATACCCATGATTACTTTTAATTCCACAGTTGCCATGTTGGATTCTCAAGTATATGGTTATTACCTTACTGTACCCAAAAAAATATCTTCACAATATCAAAGCACCGATAGAAGAATGATCTGTGTGCTAAATGTAGATGTAAAAATTCATTGTGCATTGATGCCTAAAAGCAATGGAGAGTATATGATACTTCTTAACAAAGAATTGCGTAAAAAGCTAAATTTAAAATTAGGCGATACATTAATGATCCAACTTGAAAAAGACAATAGTGAATACGGTATGGTTCTGCCAGAAGAACTGGTAGAATTATGGGAAATTGATCCAGATGGGTATAGGGTATTTCACACTCTAACAAAAGGAAAACAACGTGCTCTAATATATCAAATGAGCCAAAGTAAAAGATCAGAAACAAAGGCTAAAAAAATTGTTGCCATCTTAGAATACCTCAAAACTGTAAATGGCAAACTGGATTTCAGAGAGATGAATCAATTTGTTAAAAATTATAATGCTTTGTAACAATACATTAGGTAACTACAAATCTTGTGTAACCAGAAATATTTGACCCTTTTATTGGTTAAAAGTGCCACCAAATCATAACAATCGCTACTCCACCAAGGGCGTTGCCCTTGACTATTCAGTTTAAAGGCCTTCAGCCTTTCTATGGTGATTTCAAAATTGAGTACTTACGCTAAATGTGCAAAAAATGCCCTAAACCCGTAATGCTGCTATAAGTCTCCTGACCTCTTTTCGAAAACGACCAATTAAATAGTACCTAATCATTTAAAAAATAATTAAAAAGAAAATTTTGACTACATTAGACAAAGAAAATTTTGACAATTCACACTATGAAATACTTACTTATTCTATTTATTGCATTCAACTTAGTTAATTGTAAATCGTCAGACGAAAGAGTTGTAAAAGAGGCAATGAAAACCTCAGAACCTATTTCCCTTTTCAATGGTACAGACCTTTCTGGTTGGGAAATTTATGGTACAGAAAAATGGTACGTAGAAGATGGATTATTGGTATGCGAAAGTGGCCCTGATGCTGGCTATGGATATTTAGGAACTACAGGAGCATATAATAATTTTGAATTATCACTAGAATTCAAACAAGAAGCCAATGGCAATAGCGGTGTGTTTATCAAGTCATCAATAGAAGGTACAATAATAAGAGGATGGCAAGCAGAAGTAGCTCCTCCTGGGAAAAGCACTGGGGGGATATATGAATCTTATGGTCGAGGATGGCTAATCAAGCCAGATCCTGCTCTAGACAAACATCTTAAAATGGGAGAATGGAACAAAATGAAAATAAAAGCCACAGGTGACAAAGTCACTACTTTCCTGAATGGCCAGAAAATGGTGGAACTTAATGACGAAAAGATAGGTGCTGCTACAGGTAAAATTGCTCTTCAAATTCATGATGGCGGTGGCATTAAAGTAAGATGGAGAAATATTAGTATACAAGAATTGTAAGTTTGAAGAATAAGAATCAACTGGTCTAATTAGTAGTTGATGGAATCTATCATTTTTACAAAATGAATTGTTTTTTATGAAATCCCCTCAAACTCAACCCCCCATTTTACAACTTGAAAGAGCACCAGTGAGATGAGAAAAATGAGATTATCGTTAAAGAGAATATTACATGTGGCAACACAAATCGTATATGCGGCAACGCAATTTAGAATCAACCAGCAATGTAGATAGCTAATTAATGTAGATTCATAACTACTTGGTAATACGGGGATAAACATTTTCAATTTTGATAAGTTTCCGTTCAAAGAATAATTAAAATTAGCTCTACAGAAGTAGTTGCACTAAAATTAAATCCGTATTTATTCATCTAAAATTTGTGTGTTGAAAACTCTCAAATGGGGTATTATTGCACCAGGGAAAATAGCCCAAAAATTTGCCTTTGACTTGCAACTGGTCGAGCATAATACCTTATATGCTGTAGCTTCTAGAAATATTGAGAAGGCTACATTATTCGCTTCAAAATATGGAGCTAAAAAAGCTTATGGGTCGTATGACGAACTTCTCAATGATGAGCAAGTTGATGTTGTCTATATTGCAAATCCCCACCCTTTTCATGCAGAGTCAACAATAAAAACGCTCAATGCAGGTAAACATGTACTATGTGAAAAACCATTGGGCATTAATAAGTTAGAAGTACAATCAATCATTTCAGCATCTACAGCCAACAACAGATTTATGATGGAGGCCTTATGGTCAAGGTTTAATCCAAATATCATTGCATGTCTTGATAAAATTAGAGAAGGTGATATCGGAAACCCGAATCACCTGACGGCAGATTTTACTTTTTCTGGCAATCATTCTAATGAAGGAAGATTACTAAATATTGATTTGGCTGGAGGCTCTCTATTAGATGTTGGAATCTATCCAGTGTTTTTATCCTACCTCATCTTTGGCAAACCAAAAAGTATAAAAGCTCATGGTATCCTTCACAAAACTACTGGTGTAGACACTCACTTTTCAGCATCACTGCTGTATGATAATGCTATAGCTCAAATTTCAAGCAACATTATGTCACAATCGGATATGGTAGCCAAAATAGCTGGTACAAAAGGAGCAATATATATAGATTCGAGGTGGCATGAAGCAGAAGGGCATACCATTCAAATTGAAGAAAAAAAAGTACATTATAAGGTGCCTAAAATAGGGCATGGGTACTGTCATGAAATAATAGACTGTGCCAATTGTATAAGGAGTGGTAAAATACAAAGTGCTCTTTGGTCACATCAAAATAGCATCGATCTTATTTCTATACTCGACGAAATAAGAGCACAGATAGGACTAAAATATCCTTTTGAATAGAAAATTTCAAAAATAAAATAACCCCTAAGGTGGTGTGATTTTGAGATAAAAAATTGCTATTTTATTACTAGACAAAAGCTATTTTTGTGTTAATAGCAGCGCTATTGCTAACTTATTTTATGCTTTAGTGAATCTCGATTATGTTGCCACATCTTCGATTTGGGACAAAAAAAGCCAAAGTATAGTGCTAAAAGAACTTTTTTTAGCCATAATTGATACTACCTGTGTAGTTACAAAATAAATAAGTGCTTAATAACAATCAAAATAGATTGGCAATTTGTACTTGAGTCTACCCTGAAAACTAACATTTTTCATAAATAGAATTGTTTTGCATGAAATATGCATTTTTGAAAATTCGGTGATGCCTGAGTTTCGGTGAGTTGAAAAAAATGTAAAGTTGTCTTTTACAACATCACGCACATTCTTTCAGGTTACCGAATATCAAAAAACTAAATTCTCATCCAAAATATTCTACTTCATAAATTTCGACAGTTTCCGTTCTGACACAACGTATATATATTAGCTACTATGAAAACAGATACGAAGAAATATCAATTCAATAATGTTACTGATACTGTTGCTCTTAATCCGTAATCTTCTTGCCAACTTGCGATAACTGAAGTGAGCCCAATTTTACCTCCTCATTTTAAAAGAAAATTTGATGGTATAATCATAACTTTGCAACTAACTTTTTTATCTATATGAATTTTATAGTTTCTACTTTTAAATACAAATGCCCTCGGTGCCGTAAAGGTGATATTTTTACTATGCCTTTTGAGATTTCCAAACCTGTAGACATGCCAAAGCGATGTGCTCACTGTAATTTAAAATTAGAACCAGAACCAGGATTTTATTTTGGGGCCATGTTTATATCTTATCTACTCACGGCTTTCCCTCTTCTTGGAGTTGGTCTATTTTTAGCCTTTGTTCATGATTGGTCAATGAGTGGTATAATCGGGATATTACTACTTGTGGCAGCGATCACATTTATTAAAGTTTTGAGGTTTTCCAGATCATTATGGATTCATTTAATGGTAGGTTATAAACCAGAAATAGAGCCTCTTAAAAAATGACAACACTCAAATGTCATTGATGGGCTAGGCCTCTCACCCTCTCTGCAAATTTATGTAGTTAGTTTCTGAACGAAAACTGTAGTCAGAAAGATTTGTCATCATTTTTGGTCAAAAATGCCACCAAATCACAACAATCGCTACTCAACCAAGGGCAACGCCCTTGGTTATTCAACTTAAAGGCCTTCAGCCTTTCTATGATGACTACAATATTGATGACTTACAAAAATTTATTATACCTGCTTCCCCACCACGCTCCAAGGAGGTATGAGTAGACTGAGACTACCATATTCAGACAACCAAGCATGAAACCAGAGAATCAATGGATTATGACATATTGGTCGTAGAATAAAAATACCTATTTTGTGGAATGGGCCAACTATTACTACCGATATTTCCAAGAGACACAAAGTACA
>JAZGFD010000317.1:0-26923 GCA_036479115.1 Saprospiraceae bacterium
GAAATCAAAGAAATTTGTAAAACGAAGAATAAAATAATGGTTTTTATCATAATAGGGATTGTCAAAAATAGAATCTAAAAACAAGCTAATATTCTTCATTAGTTGATTTAGTTTTTACATCATTAAAATTAACCTATTGTGATGTGAATGAGCGTTCTTCAATCAATCTTTTTTAGTAACTAGTGCCTGAACGGAAATTGTCGAATTTTATGAAATAGAATACTTTGGCTGAGAATTTAGTTTTTTAATATACAGTGATGCCTGAGTATCAGCGCGTTGAAAAAAATTAAAATATCTCCAAAGAGAACTTTTTCTAATTTTGATGAGTTTTCGTTCAAACACTAACTACTCCTTTTTTACAAAGGAAGATTGAGTCTACTCTGGAAACTAACATTTTTCATAAAATGAGTTGTTTTGTATGAATTTTTTTTTTGAGATTCGGTGATGCCTGAGTATCAGTGAGTTGAATAAAATGTAAAGTTCGCCAAAAGAAACTTTTTTGATTTTGTGAGTTTCGGAGTGGACTCAAGATTATGTTACTACCATCTTATCCAAATATTCACCACTATCTGTAGTCATTTTTATCAAATAAACCCCTGCTGCCAACTTTCGGGTCTGTATTCTTTTATAATGATCGCCATGATTTGGATAATAGTGGGATGTAAAAGGCATTACAACATGCCTATTGGTATCCAGAATTTCTAATGACACCTGAGTGGCATTGGGCAGGTATATTCTTATAGTTTGGATAGGCGATCCTTGTATTGAGTAGACTTTTAGAGATTCTTCTTGCCGTATTTTTTCTGTTAAATTATCAGCAATACTTTTCGTAGGCACCATAGCTATTACAGGGTTTGTACAATCTTCTATGTCTGCTTCTAGTGTGCTACCTAGGTCAATTTCAAATCCAGCTTCAAAGATTATTTCGGCTCCAGCTTTAAAATTAATATTTGTAGTATTGAGTATGGTGCCTCCTGACATCAGTGCCATTACAGCGTGGTAAGTATTGGCAGGAAGGTCTATTTCATTTATAAAGAGTGTATCAGTACCACAATCCAAATCAGCAAGAGTATAACCCACACAATTACAATTTTTATCAAAATGATCATTCAGAGTGGCCATATCGCCATCATTACATGATGTGCCTTCTTCATTACATTGTTCTACTGTAAAAGTCACTTTACTGATGCCTCTACATGGCCCTCCATCAGTAGAGGTAATCATTATGTATCTAGCTGTTTTGCTTCCAAAATCTGGCCCGTCAAAGCCTGTATAGGTATTGTCACCATTTGCTGTATTCCAAGAGTAGATGCCAAGCTGTGTCCAATTAGTCCCGTCTTTTGAATAATCGACAACGACATTCTGAAAACCCAAATTTTCGCTACCATTTACATTATAATTCCACACTCTACTTTGTTTGAGGATATAAACTTGTCCGAGATCATAATGAATCCAATGATTCCCTGATCTGGCAGCGACGAATGGATTGGCACTTGCATTGCAAGAAAGCCATGCATTATCTGCTCTGTTTCCAAGAGCATTAGAAATATCGCAATAGTCATATTCAATCAAGTCAGCAGCTGGATCATCACAATCTACAAATGGAGTACAAGGTGTTCCGATGCAATCACAAGACGCGTTGATCATATCATTGGAGGTAAAAGGATCACCATCATCACATGGTGTCCCTTGAGGTAGACAAGCTGATTCATTGGTATAGTCGTATAGGTAAAGTTCTGGTATCATATGCCATTCAGAGTCAGGATGTCCAGGGACTTTCCAAAATACATTCAAATGATCTCCCCAAGACACTACGGCTTGTACCGTTTCAAAATAATAAAAAGTATTGGCCGTGAGGTTAACATTTGTTAAGGTTTGTGATGTGTTGTCATTGTGTTCCGCTCTTCCCGTTCCCCATCTCGAAGAAATTGTTTGATTGGGTGACGGAGATGATCCTGCACTATTAAATCTAAATTCAACATTTCTAACACCCGTGAGGTTAAAATCATAAGTACCTGTCACGGGTACAGTAAAGTATCCCTGAATATAACTTGCATAGTTGTCAACGTCGCTGCCCCATTGGATATATAGGCCTCTTCTCTGTTTTACTAAGCGGTCTGGAACAGAAGGAAATTTGGGTAAAATAAGTTCATTTATATTGCCATTGCCTGTATTGTAATAAAAATACGCATCGAGTACGGCTCTTTCTCCCACATCAAGCCCTGTGGTATCTGGTGTTCCAATACAATGGCAATTACCATCTTCTTTGTCATCTGTAGTGCCTGTATTTCCATCATTGCAAACTGTGCCTTTGGGAGGACAAACAGGATCACATATATCATTTAAAAAAGGAGAGGAGATAATGGCCCAGGTTGAATCACTTACGTAAGGTCGCTGCCATCTCAAGGTAGTAAAATCCTGCCCACTTCTTTCTTTGTGGTGAATTTCAAAATAATAGTATTGACCTGTATTTAGGTTTATTGCTGATGATGTTTGGGCTGGATATTTGTTGTATTCTTCTCTACCTGAATTATCTATAACATAGGCTAGGGTATCCAGATTTGATCTTGAAGCATCAGTACTTAGGAGGAATACAACATAGTCATTTCCTGTTAGGTTAAATGTAGTAGATCCACTTATAGGTACCGAGATAAAGCCTTTTGTAATAGCAGCATATTGATTATTATAATTACTAGGTGTAGAAATAGAGTTTAATTTCCTTATTAGATCAGGACCATTCGGATAGGTGTCATCTTGGAATAAAAAATCAAGTTGCGTTTCAAAATCATAGTACATACGTATATCTTCCCAGTAGTGCCATGACACTTGGCCGGCAGTACCTACACATTGAGAAAATAGAGATGGAGACCAAAAAATAACAAGACAAATGATGACGCAATTTTTCATATTTCGCATTGATATTTAGACATTAAAAAGCCCTAGAGGTGCAGGGTTAGAAACATAATTATTAAAGTTGCCTATATTAGGTAAAATGTAATTGAGGTCGCTTACCGCCACTCCAAACCATAGTGCTATTTCGGCATACAATTCATCTACTGAAAGCTGAGGAATGTAGCGTCCTCTATTATCAATATTTACAGTATTGGCGAGGTCTAAATCTGGATATTCTCCAAAAATTTGTCCACCATTTACCGCTCCTCCTACTATTATAGAATTTCCTCCCCATGCATGATCTGAGCCACCAGTATTGGTAGTCATTGTTCTTCCAAAATCTGAAATAGTCATTATTGTCACATCGTTTTGTATGCCTAATTCTGTGAGGCTTGTGTACATAGAACTTATAGCGCCATCTAGAATGGGCAACATTCTATTTTGATTATTAAGCACTTCATCATGATGGTCCCATCCTCCAAAAGTGGTAAAAAATATTTGTCTATTGGCTCCCAGATGTTGCTGTACACTGATGATATCAGCCATCATTCTGAGGTCTTGAGAAAGAGCAGTGGGAGCAAATGGAGAGGAAAACCCTGGGCGTTTTGCTATGGCTGTTTTAAACAAGTCGTTGCCTGCTATAGTCTGGCGCGAGAGGTCGGCATATGTATCTTGAAAAATATTACTGTATACATCTTCCACTACTGATTTTATTGCTTCATCTCTTTGCTGTGTTAAAAATCCAGAATTGGACCACCAGCTTGTAAGTCCCTGCATACCTATGTCTTCGGGGTCAGCACTATTGCCTATTGAGTATTCTGAAATTGTATTTCCTGATTGGAATCTATTTTTTCCATCTAGTGAAATATTCATTGATATTGCGTCAATTGTATTCATGTCCTTGAGCATATCGGCTATCCTGCCGCCTACTCCCACAGCACTTCTGTCATCGGGTACAGAGGTTTGCCACTGCATAATTTGATCTGCATGAGAATAAAGGCCTAGAGGTATTTTTTTATTTGAATACCGTAAGTCGTTCAAATTTGCAATTGGTTCTATGAGTGTGCCTACGTTAGCCACAAAAGCAGCTTTGTTTTGATCAAAAAGACTTTTTATTCCAGCCAAGCCATTGTGTACGCCATATGTCCTGCCTCCTGTATTACTGGGTGTAATGTTCATCACATCATCAGGTGTGCCCGAAATATTATAACTCAAAGCAAGGTCACTTCTGATGGTGCTGTAAGTGCTGTATTCTGAAGGTGTGGTGGGGATAAGCATGTTGTGAGAATCAGCGCCTCCGGCTAACAATATTACTACCAGTGCCTTGTAATCACTAGGAGCTCCAATAATATGGGGACGGGCAGCAGCAGTATTAATCATGCCCAAATTTAAAGCTGTGGATAGAAAAGTAGTTGACCCTATAGCCGCACAGCTGGCCTGCCCTAAAAATTTTCTCCGCGATATATTTCTTCTCTTGGTCATAATGGTCTTCTAATTGGGGTTTTTATCTATTGATGAGGTATTCAGGTGATGCCATTACTAAAAAGACGGCAATACGCACTCTTATAATATTGGTGTACAATTTATCTTCTTCACAATCTGCTATTTCTGTTGCGTTTCCAGCGTATTCTGTAGGGCAATCTCGGCTGTCATGACTAAATTCTTTGAGAGCGCTAATAATGGCATCTGTTGTATTTAGTGATAATTTCCCATGTGCTAAAATGAGGTTCAATCTCTCCAATAATTGCGGCAAATAAACATCAGCAGATAGCGCCAATTCATCTGTAAAGTCAAGGAAAGAAAAGTCTTCCATATAAGAAGTATAATGTTCTCCTTGGTACAATGCCCACTGGTCACTCAGGTTGCCAAAAAGCCAATCATTGAGACCATTCATATACCCCGTAATAGACTGTGTATTGGTAATTTGAAACTCTGGTGCCACTTTGTTAGCTTGTTCTATTGATCCTATTGGTTGGTAATCCGATTGAAAAAAATTGAAAACACTAGGTGAAGAGAATGGCTTTTGTTCAATGAAATTATACACATTGCTCATGGCATTCCTGTGCCGGCCTGATTGAGAATTTAGATCAAAAGCCTTTGCCAACTGAAGATACCTCACAAATGGTTCTCTTAGCATACCATGATTATTATTATCAGCCATAGAGCAGCTCCTTGCTTCTTCGTCAAGAAGTATGGCTTTGAGGAAAGCCTTCATGTCACCTCTAATGTTACCGTATTCACTTTCTCCATTAAAAGCTTTGGCCACTCGTTCTATATATCCACTACTCGGATTTGAAGTAACCAACCTCTGAATCATAAATTTGCCAAAAAAGATGCCCACATTTGGGTGATTAAATATATTATTCAATGCATCTTGTACATCTGCTAATCCATCTACAGGTTCGCGATTGGGAACAGTAAAATTATTGAGCAGATACTTCTCTCCCGATTCATGAAAGCCATTATACATCTGCATGGGTTGTAAATAAGTCAACTCATAATCATCAGGCCCATTTCCAAAAGAAAAGTTATCCCCATAGCTAAAGCCTGTGAAAATTTTAGCGAATTCTTTAATATCCTCATTGTCATAAGTGGGTATATCTACATCATTAATATCTTTTTTACACGTTCCATCTATATTAAGTTCGCACAGCCCAATAGAAAATAACTGCATTACCTCACGCGCATAATTTTCATCAGGAAAAACATATTGTATAGAAATGGTGTCAAATGGATACGGCGTGTTATAATTAAGGTTATAAATAGTATCAGTCTTTGAGTTATTAATATAAGTGAGATACTGGCCCATAGCCGCATTATAAGTTATAGAGTCTAGCAGAGACTTATAATTGGTAAATGCTCCATTCATTAACATGTCATAATAAAGGCCTAAGGCATAAGCATTGCTACCAAATGACGAAAACCTAGATATCACAAAAAATTCCATTAGAGCAAATGTCACTCTCTGTCTAAGTACATCATCTGAAGTCATCATGTATTGCCACCACGCAAAATCCATGTAGTAGTTGTACGGTCTATCATTTGGAGTATTGAGAATGCCATTTTTATAATCATTATAACCTAAAATGGAGTCCATGATCATAAAGGCACGAGGTGTATTATATTGATTGTCAATCCAGTTTTCTATGCCTTGGCTTGCTAATACATTAATCTCCTCGAAGCTGGGGCCAAAAGATGCTTGTGATAAAAATCTAGAAGAAGCATTAAGGTTAGGCATATAACCTTGGCTAGTAAGAGTAGGGTAGCCACTCGTAGTAGCATCACTAGTAGTCACAGTAATATTGGTATTTTTCCCTTGTCCCAGTATTATTTCTTGGCTAAATACTAAATTGGAAAAGAGTGAAATTAGAAAACCAATACTAGTGAGTAGTTTCAAAGTGATTGTCATTTTATCTGGGGTGTTGGTACTTTAGTTTAATATTAGACACATAAAATTTTCTATACAATATTTCTCTATAATATATCTTTGTCGTTTATCATACATCTTATACTTAACGCATTTCATATCTCAAAAATATAAACACTCCTTTCTACCCTAATACTGGTATACCCTTGATTTTTTAATAAATGGTTAAGGAGTATTCCCTTAAGTGAGCCTTTTCACTTTTATAGATAGAGGATTATAAGGGAAGATTTAGACAGTATTATTGTAGTGGTTGCTGTCTTTTTTAATCTACCTTTCTAAATGATAGGTACTTAGTGTCTGACAGAAAACTGCACATTTTTAGAATTTTATATATTTTTTATTTTCTCTGATGATCATATCGCTCGAGAAGCCATGAATTAGCGAAAAAAAATGAATTTAATCGGAATGTAGAATTTAAGTTAAGGTTTTTTGTTACTTTTTGAGCCATTCAAAAAGTAAATGAAAAAGGATTTGCATTTGCGTAATAAATATGATAAAATTCAAGGGGTATTTCTCAGATATTCAACGTGTTATGTATGAGGCAATGTGATTTCATTTAGACACTTATTATTAATAATGGTGTGTCTTTCCCTTTCTTTCTGTTTCTTTCTGTTTCTTTAAAAACCCATAGACAAGTCGCCCTAACGATATCACCTTTCTACTTTACAGCGTATTTTTGTTTTATGAGAATGAAGTTGATCTATATGACCATACTGTTGTTTATCTTTTCTTTGTGTGGCACGGGGCAAAGTGTTTATCTATCATTAAATCTTTCAGATGCCATTTCTGGAGATGCCATTTCTGATGCTCACGTCTTTCTTGTTAGTACAACTTTTGGAGCCGTATCTGATGCAGAAGGAGAGGTAACCTTTGAATATCCTGATGGGCTAAAGGAAGACCTTGTCATCTCTCACCTTTCGTACAATCTCAAAATTGTAAATCATACAGAATACAGTTCGTTTGATGAAAATCACAAGATAACCCTAAACCCAAATAACCTCCAGTTATCAGAAATCAAGATTACGGCCTCTCACAACAATAAATGGGGGAAACAATACAAAAGGTTTAGAAAGGCCTTTTTAGGTGATAATGCAGAAGCAGATCAGTGCGAAATTCTAAACCCTGAAGTTTTGACTTTTGAGGAGAAAAAAGGAGAATTTATTGCCACAGCTTATGACCTTCTACATATTAAAAATAAATATTTGGGCTATGACATTAACTATGTATTAGACCATCTTAAAATTAGTAAAAATGGGTCTCAACAGTACTTGGGTCAAGCTCAGTATACTGATAAAATAGAGGAATATAAACGTAAAAAAATCATTGATAACAGAGATTTTGCTTACAAAACAAGTTCCAAACATTTTTTTAAATCTCTACTGGATAATCAGTTAGAGCATGATAAATATGAGATATCTATAGTTCATTATGTGTCTGGACAATTCGTGACTTTATCCTTTCCACAAAGAAAAGAAATTTTGGTTTTGGGCCCGTCTGGATACGAGGTGAGATACCCTGAATTTTTACAAATAGTGAATAAGAATGTGGCAGATGTAGAATTTACTCCAGTAGGTGTAAGACCAGGAGGTCTAGAAAGCACTCGTTTTGGCACTGGAGGAAGGAGTGAAAATGCGACAGTTGAATATGCTACCTCTCACCTCTATAAGATATCACCCAGCATTCTTATTAATGAGTTTGGGAATGTAATTAATACCAAAACAGTAAGAGAATATGGTGCCTGGGCAGAGCAAAAAATAGCCCACCAACTTCCATTTGATTACGGAAATGATTACACCAAGACCAATACTTCACGGATAGTAATAAAAGATAAAATCTTTACCAATCAAAATGATCTTAACAGCAACGACAAACTGGTACTGCTCATTTCTCTTCTCCATCATGAAGAACGACTTATCAAAGAACAAACACTGAAAATTATCGCTGAAAATTGGGAGAAAGGCTTTGTACCAGCACTGGTTGAAGTGTTGAGATTCACAAAAGAGCAATGGCTCAATGATGCTATTAACAAAATGCTTTCAGAAAAAAATAAAGTAAAAGAAATTTCAAGTTTTTATAGTTGGTTGGAGTGGATATGGCAATATAAAATACCAAATGAAGACTACTATTTCAAATTAAAATCAGAAGTGTACAAACATATCGACCCAAAATTTGAAACCTACTTTAAGGGAAGAAAATCACAAATAGATATACGCCTTGATGAGGTAGTTTGGGGAGGAGTAGAGCAAGATGGCATCCCACCATTGAGAAACCCTAATATGATCAAAGTTAATGAGGCTGATTATCTGGAGGATGACAATGAGATTTTTGGAATTTTTATCAATGGTATAGCACGTGCCTATCCCAAGCGAATATTGGCTTGGCATGAGTTTTTTGTAGATGATTTTGAGGAGGATAGAATTGCAGGAGTGTATTGTACTTTGTGTGGTACAGTTATCGCCTATGATATGACTTATAAAGGTGTTTTTCATGATCTGGGCACTAGTGGTTTTCTTTTCAGGTCTAATAAACTAATGTATGATAAGGCCACCCAATCACTTTGGAGCACCATAGAAGGAAAGCCAGTGTTAGGGCCATTAGTGGGGCAAGGGATTCAGCTAATTTCTCATCCAGTAGTAACAACAACATGGAAGAAGTGGAAATCAATACATCCTGATACGGAAGTTCTTTCTCTCAATACTGGTCATAATCGAGATTATAAAGAAGGGGCAGCTTATAGCTCTTATTTTAGTAGTGATGAATTGATGTTTCCAGTACCTATTTCTAATAATTCTCTAAAAAATAAGGATGAAGTATTTGTTATCAGATCAGATGGCTATCAAAAATCCCCGTTAGCGATATCAATAAAATATCTCAAAAAGAAGAAATGGCATCAGGATAGAATTGCTGAAAAAAATATCATTGTTGTGGCTGACAAAACAGGAGCCACAAGAGCCTATGAGGCGAAAAATATCACGTTTTCTGCTTTTTCAAAAGGAAAACTCCAAGATGACAATAACCGATTTTGGACACCTCAGGAAGAATATCTGATTTCTGATGATGGCAAGAAATTGTACCGTTTATCAGGCCATAATATCTTCTGGTTTGCATGGTATAGTGCCTATCCTGATGGGAGATTAGTAAAGTAAAAATCGAACTTTGAGCCCACTCTAAAAATAGATAATTTTCACAAAATGAATTATTTTAGATAATATTATCATTTTTCGAGATTTGCTGATGCCTGATTATCAACAGATTGAAAAGAGGCTAAGATCACGAAAAGAAACATTTTATGTTTTTTATGTTTTCGAAGCGAGCTCCACATTATTGGCCTTGAATTCAAGAGAGTAATATTGACATAATCATTACCTTCACCATCTTAAATTTTTTAATTATGAGCAATAACATGAAAATACCATTACTCTTAGCTGTTTTTCTAATGTTGGTAAATTGTAAAACCAGTACATCATTATTTATTGATAATTATAATTGGCAGATCGGGGGTGATGCTACATGGCAATTTAATCAAGAAGAAATAATAGGAGAATCAGAAGGTGGTGCAGGATTTATCATGAGTTCAGATGCTTATGATGACTTTATCTTAGAGTTAGAATTCAGACCAGATGACAATATCAATTCTGGTGTATTTATCAGATGTGAAGATCATAAAATGTCACCTACTAAATGCTATGAAATTAATATTTGGGACAATCACCCCAAACAAGATTTCCGTACGGGAGCAATTGTAATGATATCCAAACCTTTAGCACATGTCAATACCAATAACAAATGGAACACCTATAAAATAAAGGCAAAAGGAACAAAAATACAGGCTTGGGTAAATGGCGTGAAAGTGGCTGACATAGTGGATAATAAAAGACCATCAGGATATATTGGGCTACAGGCTGCTGAGGGAGGGATGATTAAATTTAGAGCAGTGACGATAAAGCCCATATGAGGGTTGTTAATATTTTTTAACTACTCAGCAGCATTTAATTTTTGTTAAAAACGACTCTTTTTCCGCTACTCTGCGGCTATTTGAGTAGCAATAGCGCTGCTCATTTCGACTCAAATGAGCCTTGATTAGCATAAAAATGGCCCATTTTTATTCAAAAAGCACTACGGCGGTGTAGTTACAATATTTTATCTTTTAAATTTCGGAATTTCACCATTTTATATATTCCCAAAGGATAATAATGTTCTCGAAACTTATTATAACATGTAGCTGTTTATCTTTGTTAAGTAGTGTCTGAACGGAAACTGTGGAATTTTATGAAATAGAATATTTTGTATGAGAACTTAGTTTTTTGATATTCGGTGATGCCTGAGTATCATCGAGTTGAAAAAATTAAAATATCGCCAAAAGAACTATTTCCAATTTTGATGAGTTTTCATTCAGACACTAAGTATCCTTAATATTAACAATATCTCGTTATGGAATCAAAAAGGCAATTGCAATTAGGAGAAACGATAAAAAGGGACTTCAGCATAGTGTTACAGCAAGAAGGGCCAAATATTTATGGCAATGAAGTACTGGTGTCAGTTACTGCTGTGAATATGAGCCCAGATCTGGGTATCGCAAAAATATACATCAGTATATTTAATACGAACAACAAACAAGAAGTCCTCGTTTTGATTGATGAATCTCTTCATCGTCTAAAACAACGTCTGTATCAAAGAATTAGAAAAAGGGTAAGGAGAGTGCCACAAATAGACCTATATATTGATGATACTCTTGATGAAATGGATCACCTGAATAAATTGTTTGACGATATGAATAAAGGGTAACTACTCAGCAGATAAAGCTCATTTTTGAGGGCATAGCAGAGCTATGGCGAAAAAAATAGCTGAAATATGGTAGAAAAAGAATTTTTATATCCAAAATTGGCTCCACCGGAGTAGATACCAACAAAGGAAATTCTTAATTTCTACAAAATAACAGGATGGTAAAAGTGTTTCATTTGCCATCTGAATTGATCATTTACAACATCATCCTTAAAAAATCATACTGGGTTCTTTCTAGCTTGCTGAAGTCACCATCAGCCATAAAATGAGTTTTGACCATGCCAAGTACTTGATCTTTCCCTTCATTGCCAGGATAGTACAATTGGCGAAAATTACAAATGTTTTTAAGTAGTTCGTACTCTCTAAAATTGCTATAAAGTTGATTGGCAGAATGGAAATTTTTATGCCCTAAAAGATTTACAATTTCGTCTTTCTCAACGGATGAAAATTCTAAATCGGTGTAAGAAGCATAGATGAGCAAAAGTGCTTTAAATACATCTTTGCTCATAGTTGGTGTCTTGTGTGTTGCATTCATTGTAGTTGGTATTAAAAAATATATATTGGGACTGCCAAATTAGTCAATAACAGTCCTCATTTTATAAGGGTTTTCACCTAGCTTTTGCAAGCTACCTATCAACAAATACTTTTTCATATCTCACTTAAGGTAGTGTACATATATTAATTTCTAAATACTTCTTAGTGGCTGACCGAAAACTATCATTTTTTACAAAATGAATTATTTTTGATGTTATTTCCACCTTTTTAGAAATTCAGTGATACATGGATAGAAGTGAGTTGTGAAAATTTAAAATGTCGCTAAAAGGGTTTATACTGAACTCGTCGAAGTAAGCATTTTTAATTTTGATGCGTTTCCGTTCAGCTACTATTTAATATACGATTTGGAGATAGGATTAGTGGCGTTAACCCCACTGGCTATGCTCCGTAAGTAACTACTCAGCTTGATTTAATGTATGAATAAAAGCAGCCACCAAATCTCAATTTGTTTACGATGAAATACTTGAAAAAATAAAGAAAAGTATATATGTAGTAGGGGATGAAACGGGAATAAAAGTGAATGGGAAGACGTGGTGGATTTGGGTATGGCAAATATCTCGGATCGTACATTCGGTATAGCACAGATTTATGCTGGTGTTGATCAGGTCAGATTTAACTTACAAGGAAAGAATAGAATAAGCTGAAAAACACTTTGATCATGTCGATCGGGCAAGAGAGTAAGCTGTAAGCGGTTCAAACGTTGGAAATATTGGCCTGTAAAAAAGATTGGATAAAAATGGCCTTGTCATTTCAAAAGCACTTTCAATTCAAGTCTATGTATAAAAAAGTGCAAAGTAAAATTTAACAATATTGCCATTCATTTTTTCAAGTAATATCCCAATAATATCAAGAAAGCCATTATAACAATAAACCAAGCTGATATCTTTCTCCAAGATTCTTTGCTGCCCATATCTTGAGTAACAAAACCTTTAATAAAGTCATCATGTGCCATTTCTAGGGCATCTTTTGGTTGGGTGACAGGAGCTCTTCTTTCATCATATTTTTGCTTTTTTTGTATCTCTTCCACCGCTTCAGCTAGTGATTCATCCGATTCCAATTCCGATTCAAATAGATACATTTCTTTTTTACCCATTTCATCTTGGAGGTATCTTATGATCTCATCTTCTCTATTCATTTTTTATTTTTAAAAACTGATGTTAATAATTCCAATAATTTGAAGCTATACATCTGTCTGATTTGTACCACTACAGATGAAAGGAACGTGCATTATAAAGTAGAAATAATTTTTATAAACAGTAACAAATCTCGAAAGATCTCAATTTTTATCAAAAATGTAAATTCTTGTTGTTGGTTCAGCCAACCGAAATTTAACAGTTTCTACCCAGCATTGGTCATTTTTAGGTACAGAAATCCGTGGCTAAAACTACTTGATGTCTGAACAGAAACTGTCGAATTTTATGAAATAGAATATTTTGGATGAAAATTTAGTTTTTTGATATTCGGTGATGCCTGGGTATCACGAGTTGAAAAAAAAATTTAAAATATCGCCAAAAGCTTGTGCAGAGCTTGTCGAAGTGAACTATTTCTAATTTTGAAGTTTTCGTTCAGACATTACTTAATTCCAACTCTTCATCCATAGTCTAAAGCCCTGCGGTCATTAATCTACCTTTTACATAAGGAGTACTTACCCAATATTTTAATAAATACTCAGCCAGTAACAATTTTGGGTAAAAAAAAATTAATCAGTTCGTATTTTTATATAATGCTTTGTATCAATGTTATACATATTAAAATAATAAATAGGTAAATATTCCTCACCTTCTGAGATCCAAATACTATTTCATCCTCGTAAGTAGAAAAAAGAAGGGTTCTGATATAGAAATACTAGTTCATCTATATAAGATTTCTCATTGGCGAGATGGTTTTCTGGTCATTAAATTTTATTAATCATTCTAAAAAAAATTAAAATGAAAAAGTCACTTTTAGCAGTGATCGTTATTTTCTCACTGACAATAGGTCTGGTTCTTTTTGCAGCAGATCATATAGATGCTCCCGCAGTAGGTTCGCTTAGTACAGGTAGTACAATAGCTGATATTACTGATTTTTATGCTTTTGAAAGCCCTTCAAATTCTGACAATTATGTATTTATATGCAATGTAAGTGGGCTTACCGCCCCATCAGCAACTGCTGACGTATCATTTGACGACGATGTGATGTATGAATTTAATATTGACAATGACGGAGATGCTGTGGAAGACCTCGTGATCCAAGCTATCTTCAGAGACAATAAGGTATTTACTTATGGTGCAGTAACACCTGAAAATACTGGACTCATGAGTAACATAGCAGTTGGAAACACCAAAATAGAAACGGATATTTCTACATATGGTAGCGATCCTTCTGTTGGCTCATCAGGTGGAGTACAAATTTTTGCTGGTCCAAGAGATGACCCTTTTTTTATGGACTTTTTCAGATTTGTAGATATAGTGAATGGGGCTGGGTCAGCATTAGGGCTTAGTGTGCCAGATCCTATGGATGGTACTGCCTATCCAACTGCGTTTAAAACAGATGCTGTTGATACTTTTGCTGGCACCAATGTACTTTCTATTGTGATAGAGGTGCCAAAATCAAGCTTAGGGTCATCAACCATTTTTTCTTCATGGGTAGAATCAAAAATGAAATAGGTCATTAATTTAAAACACTGATTATCAAATATTTATAAAACAGAAAAATGAAATTTAATAATATATTCTATACGTTTAGTATGATAACATTGGCACTATTATTTAGCTGCAATGATGATGATGTCACCATACCGGAACCAATGACCAATCCTCCAACAGTAAATATAAGCATGAATCAAAATGTAGAAATAGCCACCACTGTCAACATTGATGGGAGTGCCACTACGGGAGAAGGCGCACTAAGTTATAATTGGAATGTCACTAATCCACTTGGAAACAACGTGGCACTTTCCAATAATACAGCCACTATGATATCTTTTGAGGTAAGTATAAAAGGTGACTATGGTATCACTTTAATGGTGACCAACGATGGTGGCACGGAGATGAAGACAGGAAAAGTCACTGTAACAAATCCTTCATTTGCCACAATAGACCAAATGGGTAGGCCAGCCATCAATACCGTATTTAATTTCTTCGGTGACGCGGCTACTAAAGATGGATATAACACCACTAAGCCCGATGGTGGAAACGTAGATTCTGAATTATTTAAGGGAATACTTGATGCATTACAAGGATACATAGGGCTGGATCCTGTAACATATAGGAATGTTCTTGGATTAGACAATGCCACAACTGCTTCTGTGTTAGCTACAGATCTTTTGATGTCTAACAAAGAATTCCGCACTACCTATGGCCCAGCTGACCTCACAGATCTTAGGCTTGGCGAAAATTTACTCAATGGTAGAGGACTTAATGATGATGTCATTGATGTTACTTTGATTTTGACTTTTGCTGGTGATCTAACTTCTCTTTCTGGACTGCAACAAGGATTGATCAGTGATAACGTAAGTGACAATGACAAAACACATTCTGACCAATTTCCATATCTGGCAAGCCCACATTAATTGGTTTATTAGCTATAGTTTAAATGGTGGGGCAATCTTTCCTTGCTCCATCATTTTTTTTCAGGCATAGGTTATTGATAAAACTCACCCCCAACATATCAATATAATAAAGGAAGTGTATTGAAAATTAAAATATTGATAGAAGAGGGCTCCTTATCCATAAGTAGTAGTAGTAGTAGTAGTAGTAGTAGTAAGGCGGGAAGACATATCAAAGAATATAGAACAGATCACTCAATATCTCTTTTTCCATTTCTAATAATTAGAATCAACTCTATCGTTCGTGTCTAATTTTTATATAACACACAGAGGGTAAATTTTATGGGTGCAATATAATTTCATTTTCGCAAAGAGATCAGGAGATCTTTTGCAGAATATCACACAATCATTGGGCTTTATGCAACATTTTCAATTACACGCAAGTATATCAACTTGGCCTTTTTCATAATAATGCACAAATAAAAAAATAAGCATATGAAACATCTATTAACAATAATCATCTTGGTATCTATAGGTACATCATGCACCGTTTCAGAACCAATCGAGACGATTTCGTCCATAACACAACTATCTGATTATCAATCATTTGTAAACAAAATAAATAATACAGGATACCTTGATAGCTTAAAAAATAGAAAAGTAGACGAGATAACATTTTGGGATAATCAAGTTGTGCAAAAAGGTGATGTTTTTTTGTACAATGAAAAAATAGGGAAACTACTGGCCGAAAAATTTGAAATCACAGGAGATATAAATGACATCCGCCTTTCAAATAAACACTTTTTAAAAGCTGCAAAACAAACTTCCGGCAACTATAAATCTAGCATGCTTTTATCTCTCAGTTCTAATCATATCAAGTTACATCAATTTGAAAAAGCAAAACAACGGAGCACTGAGGCCTATCATTTGGCACACAATAAAACAGGCCCAGCGCTTATGGTTTATGACGCAATTTTAGAATTGGGAGATTATGACTATGCACAGCAGATAATGGAACAATACTCTGATCTTAATTCTTTCGATTACTTAGTAAGGTTCGGAAAATATATGGATCATACTGGAGACTTAGATGCAGCAATAATAGCAACAGAGTCCGCATATGAAAAGGTCAAATTATCTCAAAAAAGTAACAGAAACTGGATACTTACTCACCTGGCCGATATGTACGGTCACGATGGGCGAATTCAAAAGTCGTACGAAACATATTTGGAAGTACTCCGTAAAAACCCTTCAAATCTCCATGCATTGAAGGGTATAGCATGGATCGCTTTTTCACATGATAGAGACTATAACGCCGCTTATAAAATTCTAAATGTTATAAAACAATCTACCTCACTACCAGATGCATACTTATGGATGGCAGAAGTAGCTGAAGCAGAAAATAAAATGAATAAAAAACAAGAATATATAAGAGCATTTAAAAGGGAGGTAACGCACCAGAATCTCAATGACCTATACAGCATTTACATTGCTGATCTACTTCTTGAAAATAAAAGTAGCAGAGATCAAGCTCTACACATAGCTGAAATAGAAAATAAAAAAAGAAAAACTCCTGAAACTTTCACTCTTTTGGCAAAGGCACACAATGCCCTAGGTCACAGAGATATAACGCTTCAGATTCTTGAAAAGCATGTAATCGGATACAGTTTTGAGCCAAGTATTCTCTTTCATTGCGGTATGATGCTATTAGAAAATGGAGACGAGAAAAGAGGTAAAAGAATGTTGGAAGATGCTAAGGAGGCAGCATTTGAGTTAGGGCCAGCGGTAATGCAGAAAATTGAAAGTATGATTTGAGTGGAAAGGGAGCAAGGGTTAAAGATCAGGTGCGAGGGGCAGGTGAGAAACCACAATCCTGACCCCTAACCCCTAACTCCTTTCATCTGACTCTCGACTCCTGACTCTCGACTCTCGACTCTTGACTCTCGACTCTTAATTCTCAACTCCCTTTATCATAAATTTTATTACTTTTGAAAAGATGGTTAAAAGTCCACAAGACATTGTTATACTACTAAAAAGGAAAGACGAGCATGGCCTATCTCTTCTTTATGACAACTATGCCAATGCTTTACTTGGCATTATAATGGGAATAGTAGGCAACCGCGAAACTGCTGAAGACATCCTACAAGAAACATTTTTAAAAATTTGGGATAGTATTGACACTTTTAATGACACGAGAGGTACGGTTTTTACCTGGATAGCAACCATTGCCAGAAATACTGCAATTGATAAAGTAAGATTAGTAAGTTTTAAAAAACAACAGAGCACTGTGGAAATAAGTGATTCTGCTATTAATAAAATGGCCAGTGTAGATGTCAATGACATTGATTCTCAAAAGCTGTTAAAAATGTTAGATAAAAATCAAAAAGCAGTGCTTGACCTCATTTATCTTCAAGGTTATACACAGCAGGATACTGCCACAGCACTTGACATTCCACTAGGCACCGTAAAAACAAGAGTGAGATTAGCGATCAAAACCTTGCGTGAACTACTGAGTAACGAGAAAAATCTATTTCTTGGTTCCATTATTCTTATCATCTTAACAATGTTGAATCTATGGACTTAAAAGACATCAGAGAATCAGGATTGTTGGAACTCTACCTCATAGGAGCAGGAAGTGATGAAGAGCGTAAAATAGTAGAGACCGCTATCGAGAAATATCCAGAACTTTCAAAAGACATAAATACCATTTCAAAATCTCTTGAAAAATTTGCCAATATTCACGGTGTGACACCTAGTGCTGACTTAAAGGGTAAAATTTTGAAATCTATAGAATCATCGTCGATAAAATCTCCAATTAGTCAAACCAAAACACCAAATTCTGTTTCAAATCCTGTTAGAACATTATTAGGTTTAGCCGCTGTAATGCTGGGAATTTTGTGCTTTTTTCTTAATAATAAAATTGGAAACTTAAATCAAGACTTACAGAAAATAGAAACTGAATGTGATTCAATTAGTCAACTATCAACAATACAGTACGCCTTCATCGAAAACTTACAAAATCCTGACAACCAGATAATAAAACTAGTAGCTACAGACAATTACCAAGAGACTCAGCTTTTCTTAGTGTATAATGATGTAAATCAAAAGAACTACTTGCAGATTCAAAATTTGCCAACTATTGCTTCAAATCAAAGTTTTCAATTATGGTCTCTCAAACCCAATCAGGCCCCTATACCATTAACAGTTTTTCAAGGTAGCGAAGGTGTTTTTATACCTGTAGATTATGAAGATGGTACAGCCACTTATGCCATTACAATTGAGCCATTTGGTGGCCAGAAGAGTCCTACTTTGGAACATTTGATTGGTACAGTGAGTATACCTTCTTGATTTATTCATATGTCTATAGAGAATAACCTTATAAAAGATAACAACTCGACAGGCATCCATTTGATCTAAAAAAGCTCTCTTTTTGTTATACAGTTGCTGATATTTTAAAAGTGCACTATTTGATCCTACTTTAACTATTTCCCTTATTTCCCTTAATAAATAAACCCAATCATCTATATATCATAAACCTTCGTCTTAATTAATAATTCTTTAAACTATAGGCAACCTTTTTCACTTATCTTGTCCATATTATGTTGAATTCGTTTAAATAAAATATAATGGTGGCCTTTTTATGCTACGATTTTAATTCATATTGTCATGATATAAATAATGTAATCTACTCAGCTAGGAAGCATTTTTTTTACCTCAAAAGCACAGTTGCAAAATAAATAATATAAAAATCAGAGTAACTCTTTGTTAATGAAGTTGTTTTAAAAACATATTGTTAATTTATTTGCAAGTCACTGATCCTCAATACTTCATCCTTTTCTCGATCCATAGCTATTGTTATGAATCACCAAAAGAGAATTGTCTTGATAATCAAGCATTTACAACTATTTTTAACATACATTATTAAAAAGCTTCAATATAAAAAACGTCATAATACATGAAATTACTATCTCTCATCATTGGCATGTTTATACCCTTTTGTATTGGTGCACAGCTCTATGGTACAATTACTGATAATCAAGGCGAAACACTTCCTTTCGTTAGTATATACATCAAAGGATCATCACAAGGGACTAGCTCTAATATCAATGGTGAATACAAACTAAATTTATCAAAAGGCGATCATCAAATTGTCTTCCAGTATGTAGGAATGGAGACCATCATAAAAGACATATCAATCAGTGATGCTGATGTTATACTCAATTTGACACTCACCCCTCAAGCTGCCCTACTCTCCGAAATCACGATAGCTGCTAATGCCGAGGATCCTGCATACAGAGTAATCAGAAATGCCCAAAAGAAAAGGAAATATTTTCAAAATTTGATAAAAAAATTCTCTTGTGATGTATATATAAAAGGGAATCAAAAAATGACTAAAGCACCAAAAAAAATGATGGGTGTAGAAATAGGAGATTTGGAAGGTGCCCTAGATTCAAATCGACAGGGTATTGTATACCTTTCAGAATCGATATCTAAATTATATTACAAATCACCTCATAAACTTAAAGAAGTAGTTTACTCCTCTAAAGTAAGTGGTGACGATAATGGCTATAGCTTTAATACAGCTAGAGAAATGGAATTAAGCATATATGACAATACTATGGATTTTAGTAGGCAGCTGGTTTCACCAATAGCTGAAAATGCTATGGCTTATTACAAATACAAACTTGAAGGCACTTTTTACGAGGATGGAAGGCTGATAAATAAAATTAAGCTGATAAGAAAAAGAGAAACTGATCCTTCCTTCTATGGCACTGTGTATATAGTAGAAGACATATGGAATGTGCACAGTATAAAAGTGGGAGTCACGTCTAGGGCATCACAACTTTATTTTATAGATAGTATAGAGATAGATCAAGTGTTTGTACCTATTGATAAGCCTGATATATGGCGCATCTTCTCTAATAATATCTCTTTCAAACTGGGTGCATTTGGCTTTGAAATGAACGGCAATTTTTCAGCTACTTATTCTAATTATGATCTTATCAGTATTATCAATGATGATTTTTTTAATAAAGAGGTATTTGTAGTAGAAAAAGACTCCAATAAGAAAGACAGTATTTACTGGGCAGAAAACAGGCCTACCCCACTCACTGTAGAAGAAAAAGTAGATTATATAAAAAAAGACAGTATCCAAAAAGTGAGGGATAATCCTGCTTATAAAGACTCTATAGATCGTGAAAACAATATTTTCAAAATTGTAAATGCCCTAAGGGGGTATAGACATAATCGCTCTTCTAAACATACTTATTGGGATATTGGGTCTCCTCTTAGTCATTTAGGATATAATACCGTGCAGGGTTATAATGCCTCAGTAGACCTCAGCTGGTGGAAATATTTTGATAAAGAACATACAAATAGGATTATCCTTAACGGAAATGTAGGCTATGGTTTTTCTGAAAAAAAAATAAGAGCCAATGGCAGCATCATTTACCGCCCTAATAGATTAAACCAGTCATATATTACCTTCATTGGAGGTCAGTCCATCAAACAAATCAACAAATTTGCTCCTATAGATGAGCTCAGAAATACACTGTATGGATTATTTGCCCGAAAAAATTTCCCAAAGTATTATGGCTATGAATTCGCCAAGTTGGGACTAGGAAAGGAAGTAGTCAATGGTATCAATATACGGGTAATGACAGGTTATGAAAAACGCAATAGTTTAGTAAATAAAAGTGACATCAGCTACTATTATAAGGACACAAGGGAATTTACTATTAATAATCCCTGGGGACTTGTTACAGATTTTTTAGAAATCCCTTCATTTAATACGCATGAAGTGATGAGCCTCGAATTATATGCAGATATCCGTTTTGGTCAAGAGTACATTGTGTATCCTGATAGGAAATATAGCAGTGGCAATGAGGGGCCACTTTTGAGTTTCAAGTACCGGTTTCTCAGTGGTATCAATAATGACATTTCTCTCCATGCATTAAGTGCCACCCTTTCAGATGAAATTACCGCTGGTGCATATGGCCGTAGTGAATATATTATCAGAGGAGGAACCATAATGCAAAAGAATGACCTTCAGATTATGGACTATTTTCACTTTAGTGGCAATCAGTTTACAATATCTGATCCCGCTAGATATGGGTCATCATTTCTGATGCTGCCCTATTATACTCATAGTACTGATGGGAAATTCGTAGAAGCACATTATCAACATTTTTTTGATGGTTATATAATGGACAAAGTGCCTGGGATAAACAAATTAGGTTTTGGATTGGTAGCAGGTGCTAAATTTTTAAGTGCACAAGGTCATGGCTCATATTATGAAGCACATATTGGGATAGATAAGATAGGGTGGCATATTTTAAGGATTTTACGCTTTGATGTTGTGATGGCTTCCTCAGAAGGAAAGATAGATTGGGGATATAGAATAGGGGTAAAAATAGGGGGAGGTTCATTCTAAAAAAACTGAATAAGATCCAAAGTTTTTTATCTACTGATGTGTATCCTGAATGGTACAACGAATTACGTTTGTCCTAACTAAACTTGAGCCCACTCCGGAAACACACAAAATCAAAAAAGTTTCTTTTGGCGATGTTTATATTTTTTTCAATTAGCTGATACTCAGGCATCACCGAATCTCAATAAATGTAAATCTCATCCAAAACAACTCATTTTGTGAAAAATGTCTGTTTCCGGAGTGGACTCAAACTTTGTTTTCAAATTGTTCCATATTTTATCTTTGAGATGGTTTAATATATTTAAATATTTCTAATTTTTTTTGAAATTTAGACTTATCAATTGGTTTGAATATTTTTTTTTCTGATGCTGGATATTTAGACAAATATTCTTTACGAAGTATTGGTCTTTTCTCAAATCCGCCTCCGCAATTGGGACAAACATTTTGGAGAACAGACCCCACACACTCTTTACAAAAAGTGCATTCAAAAGCACATATCATTGCTTTTTCACTATTTGGAGGTAATTGAGTATTACAATTTTCGCAATTTGTTCTTATTTCTATCATGTATATTCATTTATTTCGACCTAGTTTTTTGTATGGCTTTTTTAGGAGTAAATCCTAATGATTTCTCCATTTCCCTTGCCTTTTACACTTCGCACATATTCGATGATTACTTTGTTCATGGGGATTGGGGGTGTGCCTAGGGAAATAATTTCTGTATTTTTCGTAGGCGTCTTCTACCATTCCGGATGAAACGACATTTACTCTAATTTCAATTTCTAAAGCAATGGCTTGACCAAAACTATGTATTCCTCCATTAACCATAGAAGCACTCGCTGTTTTTATAACTGGGTCGTCCGCTAAAATACCCGTTGATAGAGTTATAGAACCTTTAGCGTATAATTAGTGCTTGCCTATACATACAAGATTGACTTGTCCCATCAATTTGTTTTTTAGTCCAATATAGTAATCATCTTGAGTAAGTTTGTTAAAATCTGCCCATTTTGCTTCACCAGAAATACAGATTATAGCCTTCAATTTTTCAATTTTTTCAAACATTTATTTAATTGAGCTGCTATGCGAAATATCTAAGGTAAAATCACCACTTGTGCGACCAGCTATTAGTACCTTTTCTTTTTTTTGAAATGTGAAACAACTTTGTTCCCAATAGTGCTGATATCTATGAATCCTGCAGGGATTTAATATTTAGTAACTACTCAGGTGGAGTCAATTTTGGCTAAAAAAAGTTCTTTTTTCATTATTCTTCGGCTATTTTTATAACAATAGCTCTGCAATTCTGTTAAAAATGAGCCTCATCTAATAAAAAAATAACAAATTTTTATCGCAAAAGCACCCACCTGAGTAGTTACAATATTAATAGGTTATAGATGAAGAATCTCGACTCGGTTTTTTCTAACTCAACAATCCCAAAAACAAATCCTGTAGGGATTTAATATTCGTAGGGTATTATTCTATTGAAGAAATTCGACCCTGTCGGGGGCGTATGTACTAATTATCGTCTATTTTTTATAATCATATGAACCCTTCAGGTTCAACTTTGGGTTACTATTACTACGAAAATAGCTTGTGCCCATCAAAAAAAATGTAATTTTTAATTTTAAAAGCACACCACCTTAGTAGTCACAAATGTTTTAAAGTCTCGTGTGGCGAAAAATTATTTTCAGGTTCTTTTAGCCATTCTATAACCTGCATTCGTATTTGGTTTGATAAGCACTTTCCAATTTCTGTTGCAGATTTCAAGTGCATATCACTCATATATCTAGATATATAGTAATAATAATTTCGTTTAGATATTGTGAACTGATAGAGATCAATAATTGCTTGAGTCGCAACTATTCAAGTGGCGCTTACATGAGAATGATTAGGGCCAATAAATGGTTTAATCACCTGCCCCAAATGGAAGGGTCTTTCAAAAGGCATCATGTGTCCCATCTTATTCATATTAATAAAAGTAGCATTTAGAGTGACGTTTTTGATAAGTTGCCAAGTAGGGTCATTCATCACATTACTATACTGACCTCTTATAATAACCAATGGGCAAGGAGGTTTTTTTAGAATAGGCCATACTGAAGTAAGAGTACTGTACACTCTTGCTTCCCATTCTTTAGGATAAGCAAGTACTATTTTTCCATCTCTTTCCTTGAGACCGTGATCAATAAAGTCATTGAAAGAGGACTCTTGAAATCTGCTAAATGCCTTTTTACTTTTGAAATATAATCTTGCCTCTTCTATTGATTCCCATTCATTACGCCGCCTCATGGCTACTTTTATCATAGGGACAAGGCGTTTTGACAAGAAAAAAGGTAATCTTGACATTATATAGGCTTGAGGGTGTACTATCACAGGGTCAATTAAAATTAACTTAGAAAACAAAGTTGGGTTTTCAGCCGCTGCTATTAACGATGAAACCCCACCCATCGAATGACCTATTCCAATAATTTCTTTTAGGTTTTGTTCATTAAAAAAAACGGCTAAATCTTTCGCAAAAAGTTTCCAATTTTTTAATAATTGTGGTGATTCTCGAGGCCACAATGGTCTAGCATTCATTCCTATCACCTTATTATTTTCTGAAAATGCATTTAGAAAAGTCTTATAACACTCAGGTGGGTATCCATTTGCATGAGCAAAATGGACTACATCACCTGACTTACTAAACTCTGTAAATGGAATCATAGAATAATAAATATTTGGTAACTACTTAGGCAGGGTCAATATTGGTTAAAAAAACTCTTTTCCCATAATCCTACGGCTATTATCGCTTCAAATCAAAGATATAGCGACATAATCAATATTCACTAACTAATAAAATAGGTTAGTCATAGCTCTGCAATCAATGCTCAAACAAGTCTTGTCTAACAAATAAAAAAAAATAACTCAATAGCACCCACCTGAGCAGCTATAATATTTGAAACGGATGTTAGGGCTATAAGGTTGTGAAGAAGAGGATTTCCTATAGCGCTTTCATCTTTTTTATGAGATAGCAACCAGAACATTTGGCCTGACTATAGCTGATATCTATCTTTTGTTTTAGCGATTCTAATACTTTCTCATATGAACTGCTCAAGTTCACAGTCACTTCATGAGCTCCATCTATTGGCATTGAAGGTGATGATATCACTTTCCAGTCTGACTCTTCCATGAGCCAATCGAGTAACTGATCAAGACGCACTACATCACCAGTAATAATTGCAGGAATTTCTATGTCATTTTGTTCTGGGGCAGACATGTCTTTAAAAATTCCATTAGAATATTTGAATATTTTACCTTCATTTACTTCCACACCATTGGTCACATTAGCAGTTTCAAAAAATCTTATTTTACCTTGTAGGCACTCGGCAGTAACAAAATTATCCCCTTGTTTTAAATCAAAAACTGTACCTAGCGTCATGACTGAAATATCATTGTATTCAATAATAAATGGCTCAGTATCAGCTACTACATCAAATTCGGCAGAGCCATAAAGTGACAATCTACGCTCTACATCATTCATCACTCTAGGATATAGAAGGCGTGAGAAAGGAGCCAGAATAACTTCAGTACCATCAGGTAGAGTAATATGTTTTGCAATTTCTGTAGCGATTGATTCTTTATAAGGATCTTTTTTCTTGATTATAGAAAAAACAAGCCATGACAGAATGCCCGCAGCAAGGAGTGCTCCTACTATGTACACTGTTTTTTCAAGCCCAGGAATAGAGTCTTCTTGTGATTTCCTTACTACAGTAAATGAATTATTTGCTTTTGTCTTGATGGGTGTAATAGTGGGTTTTTCAATAGCTGATATGCCAGAATATTTTCTTTCTAAAGATTTTGTTGATTCAAATGTATCTTTTGGTTTCATTTTATCCACAATCGGTTTAGGGATTGTTTTACTTGAAGATGTTGACTGGGATGTTTTGCTCTTTGCTATTGGCTTAGATGATGAAATAATACTTGGCCCAATAATGCCAACCTTCCCTGCCATCGCTTTCCATTCTTCGTCCAATAATGGTGTTTTGAAAGTTTTCAACCCATCCATTTCAGACCAAATTCTTTTCATTCTTAGTAATTCTTTAGAATGAGCTATATCCTCAGCCAACCACGACTGAATTTTGACTTCTTGCTTTTTGGAGCAAGTGCCATTCAGATATTTAATTAGGAGCCCTTCTTTAATCTTCATTGGATCATTCTTTAAACAAACTGATTACATTGACTCACATTTTTAGTCATTCTTAACCCTTTACACATTATAATATTTTTATATTTCATTTATAAAAATACTTTTTCATTTTTCACCAAATCTTTTCTTAGAGCTTTTATTGCTCTTGCCATATTATCCTCTACTGTCCTTTCTGATACGCCTAAAAACTTGGCTATTTCTGGATAGGTTAATCCCTCTAATTTATGGAGAATAAAAATTTGGCGATTCTTAGGTTTAAGTTTATCCAGAGATATCATAATTTCTGACATAATGATAAAACTATCTAATTCCTTTTCTGTAGATATAAAAAGGGATTTGTTACCATTTTTTAAAACATCCATTCTCTTCTCTTTCTTCACATAGTCAATAAGGGTGTTTTTTACAGCTCTAAAGAGGTAATTTTTTTGAGAAAGAGCACCTTCAAATGAGCTCCAATTTTTCCACACTTTTAGAAAAGTAGACTGCACTATATCCTTTGAAGAATCCCAATTTTTCACAAAACTATTGGCATAATTACACAGAGGAGTATAATACTGTTGAAATAAGGACTTGAAATTTTCTTCTTTTCTCACTTTTTCTAAAAAAGAATAGTAATAGTTACATTTAAAAACATTCTAATTGCGAAGATAACAAAGATGTTTAAACTCATCGTAACTACTTAGTGTCTGAACGAAATCACATAACTTCAGACATAACACGTTGAATATTTGATAAATACCTCCTTAAATTTTATCATTTTTTTACATAAAAACTTTTATTCATGAAAAAGTGATTAGAACAATTGCAATTCCTTTTTCATTTACTTTTTGAATGGTTCAAAAAACAACAAAAAACCTTAGTACTCTAAAAATAAAGCATAATACCCTTTAGACTGGTTCTTTTTTCATTGCTTTTCGTTTGAAAAACCCTCATTATACTTTGGTATAACTCCGGGTTTTCAAGCCTCAATTAGATAAAAAAATAACTGCCTCTGTAAGCGCACTATGCTTCATTCTTAGAGTACTGCCCTAAATAGATTTCTTAACGTGATTTCAATACATTATTACTAAACAGAACAAAACGCGCATTTGGCTTTACATTTCTATTTTATTCATCCTTGATTATCAATAG
>JAZGFD010000318.1:0-16997 GCA_036479115.1 Saprospiraceae bacterium
ACTGGGAATTTCTGAGTACTTATCTTTATTTTTCTCAACGCACTGATACTCAAGCATCCTTGAATTCTAAAAAGTGAAATTATCATTAAAAATATGATACCTACTCAGATGGGTGCTTTTGAGATAAAAATTTATTCTTTTTTTTTGTTAGGCGAAGCTTACTTTTATCAGAATAGCAGAGCTATTGTTATAAACACTGTCGAAGAATAATGAAAAAAGATTTTTTTTTGCCAAAATTTGCTCCACTTAAGTAGTTTATATATTAGGGTGATCGGGGCAAAATATCCACTTCCTCTCCAAAATATTGAGCAAATCGATCCATATCCGAAGCAAGGTCATTATTGTGTGTAGCTTTTTTATATGTTTCAGCAAGGCCTTTCAGGGTATTATAAAAAAGCCGATCCATCTCTGATACTTGCATTTCTTTAGTCCAAAGATCAATCTTGAGTGTTTCCAATTTTTCTTTTGAAAAAATAGATAAAAGGAAAGCCTTAGCCTCTTCGTTTTTCTTGCCTTTTGGGTTATCACTGCTATCCCAAGTAAGGCGAGAAGGGACTTTGGAATCATCTAATTCTATCGTTATTGAGATGGTCTCTTTCTTCATTAATTCTAGTTAATAAATAGATTACAAAAATGAAAAAAATAATTTTGAGTCTACTCTGAAAACAAATAATTTTCACAAAATCAATCATTTTAAATGATATTATCATTTTCTGAGGTTTGTTGATTCCTGAGTATCAATAGATTGTATAATAAGATAAGATCACTAAAAGATTTATACAGAGCTTGTTGAAGTGAACATTTTAGATTTTTGTAACTACTCAAGTGGTGTGCTTTGAACCTTAAATATTACATTTTTTTTGATAGGCACAAGTTATTTTCGCATTTATAGTAACCCAGGGTTGAACCTGAAGGGTTCATATGATTATAAAAACAGACGATAATCGGTACATACGACCCCGACCGGGTCGTATTTCTTAAATACAATAAAACCCTGCGAATATTAAATCCCTACAGGATTTGTGTATGACCTTATTGGTTTGGATAAAATCGAATCAATATTTTTCATCTTTCATCTTTCATCTATGAGTCCACTCTGGAAACAGACATTTTTCACAAAATGAGTTGTTTTGGATGAGATTTACATTTATTGAGATTCGGTGATGCCTGAGTATCAGCTAATTAAATAAAATATAAAGATCGCCAAAAGAAACTTTTTTGATTTTGTGTGTTTCCGGAGTGGGCTCATCTATAAATGTTAAATCCATATAGGATTTGTATATCGCAAAAAGGTCAAGAGGCCTTTTGCAGAATAGGAAGCATTCTCATTAGTTTTGCGACATTTTGAAATAAGTCCAAAAAATAGAAAGGAATGGTAATTAAATAGTGTCTGATTGAAAACTCCTCGTAATCAGAATTAACATAAAAAAATTGGCGTGGCTATTTAGCGAGAATCAAATTTGGCTAAAAAGAAGCTCTTTTATCACTATACTTCGGCAATATATGTCTCAAATCAAAGATGTGGCAACATAATCGAGATTCACCAACACATAAAATAAGTTATTAATAGCGATGCGGTTACAACAAAAATAGCCTGTGTCTAGCAATAAAATATCATTTTTTTTACCTGCTAGTTTGGCAGATAGGTCTCAAATTCACACCATTTGAGTAGGAATAAAAACAACAATAACACTATTTCCTTCGATTTTTTACCGTTAATAAACGAAGGTAAGAAAGCTAAGATAGCTCACTCAGAAAGCACGCTTTTTACTTAAATACAGCAATAAGTTTTTCGGCTAACTCTATCCCAATCTTTTCTTGTGCTTCTCCTGTACTAGCACCAGTATGAGGAGTAAGAGAAATTTTAGAATGTGATAAAATGGCATTTTTGGGAGTAGGTTCATTTTCAAACACATCAAGGCCAGCACCTCCTAATTTTCCACTGCCTAGAGCAACTAACATTGCCTCTTCATCTACAGTACCTCCTCTCGAACAGTTGATTAAAATGGTTCCATCTTTCATTTTACTAAATTCATCAGTAGAAAGAACGTATTTTCCTAAATTAGGAATATGGAGTGTAATAATATCAGCTGATAAAAGCATTTCATCCATTGGCACAGTAGATATAGTAACATCCATGCCTATATTTTTACCACCTATTCTTAATTGCGCTTCATTTATAAAAGGATCTACAGCCATCACTTTCATGCCCATGCTAAGAGCGATCTCTGCGGTAGCCTGGCCTATTCTGCCAAAACCAATGACTCCTAGTGTTTTGCCTTGTATTTCAAAGCCTTTTGAATAAGATTTTTTTAATGATTTGAATTCTGTGTCACCTTTTACAGGCATTTTTCTATTTGAATTATATAACGACCTCGCTAATGATAACAAGTGCGCAAAAACCAACTCCGCTACTGATCTAGAAGATGCTGCTGGAGTATTCAGCACATCTATTCCCTTGCTTTTAGCATGTGACACATCTATATTATCGAGACCAACACCTCCTCGGCCTATGGCTTTTAATTTTGGGCACACATCTATCAAGTCTGCTCTTACTTTTGTTGCACTTCTCACACAGATTGCATCAAAAGAAGGAAGTTGAGAAGGAAGGTCAGCCTGCTCTATTTTATTAAGAATAATGTCGTGGCCAGCATCTTTTAAGAGTTGGACTCCTGTAGGATGAATACCATCGTTAATTAATATTTTTGCCATAGCCTAAGCATGTTTTTATTCTATAAATCAATAATTCAGGGAAGACAATATTATAACCAAAATAACCTGCACCTGAGTAAATACACAAATCGAGTACAAATGTAACATATAGTTGTATCGTTGGAAAGTGTCGAAATGATAATACGGATAGCTTAGAATATTGCTATTATTTTGAAGAAGGTCACTTTGTTAAAATCATATTTATACAAAAAAGTTTTTACCACTTAAAATTGTGCAAAACGATAAATTTGATACTATAAATTTGCTTTGAATTATATTGTGTCTGAGCGAAAATTTATCAAAATTGGAAATAGTTCTTTTGGCGATAATTTAGTTTTTTCAACTCGCTGATACTTAAGCATCACCGAATATCAAAAAAACAAAATTCTCATCCAGAATATTCTTGTTTTATTTCATAAAATTCGACGGTTTTCGACCAGACACTATATATGTATTTTCTATCGAAGGTATTTCGAAAGGTTACTAAACATCAAGATACCAATGTGAATAAATTCGTAAAACGACTATCGAACTCTAAGTTGACTAATTGACCATTGACTAATCGACTAATTGACCATTGACTAATCGACTAATCGACTAATTGACTAATTGACTAATCGACTAATTGGCTATCGACTAATCGACTATCGACTAATTGACTAATTGACTAATCGACTATCGACTAATCGACTATCGACTAATCGACTATCGACTAATCGACTATCGACTATCGACTAATCGACTATCGACTATCGACTAATCGACTATCGACTATCGACTAATCGACTATCGACTATCGACTATCGACTATCGACTATCGACTATCGACTATCGACTATCGACTAATTGACTATCGACTAATCGACTAAATATACTATCGAACACTTACTTTCACCCAGCACAAGCTATTGATTTACAATACATTATATACTCAAATTAAAAAATATGTAGCAAATATTTTATTACAACAAAATGTATACCTTGTATAATAAAAACAAAATTTTAAGTATAATTTTAAAAACGTAAAAAAAGGAGAGCCTTTTCGTAGCCTAACCCAATGTGCTACGAGCAATTCTAAACGAAGGACGAAGACGCTCCGAAATTCACTTAAATAGTGATACAAAATGAGAAGAGAACCCTGACTGGTTCTCTTCTTTTTTTTGTTAGATACATTGAGAATCATTAATAAGTATAATAAACATAATTTTATTTATTTAAATAATATGTAAGAATCTATTTTTCTTTACTAAGTTCTGCGTATTCGGCCAACGAAAAGAAGGATTATATTTAATTTTATAGTAAAAAATATGAGTCTTATTTTATCATTATATCAATAAGATATCGAAAAAAATGGCTTAAATGAAAGAAAAAAAAATATATTTTAGCTCTTTATAGCCACTGGTATGAGGATATTGAACGAGCTTTATAATACTTTATCGATAAAATTGAACTATAATGAACAAGATTGGATTCTGTTCAAATCTACTCTTAAGAGTAGCCTGAAAAGTCAATTTTTTGAGCTATTGCAAGGAGGATATTCCGAAAGAGAAATAGCATTGAAATTGTTCCGCTCTGAAAAAATTATTGCTTCTCATCGAAATATCAAATCAGATGTCAAAGAAGCCTTGCAAAATGAAATATTAAATTTTTTTCCATCTAACTATCATTACTCTCGCTTTCAAAGGGCTTACTACCAAGCTACCAAACAACAGGCCGTATTAAAATATCTAGTAGGGTTAGGAATGAATAGCATAGTAGAGGACCTAGCTCAAAATCTCGTCAAAAGAGCTATATATTTTGAGATAACTGAAATTATAGTGGATGTTTCAAGAATTTTGATTTTGTATTTTGCAGAAAAAAACACTAGTTACACTAAAGTAAAATATTATTCTGAAATAAATCGCAAGTTTTCTGGAGTGTTGTTTTTAGAAATGAAAGCTGAAAGAACTATTTCAGAAATCAAGGCTCTTATAAGTGAGAATATTGAGTCAAAAGATCATATTATTGGAATTGCTAACGATTTTTTAAGAAATAACCCCCTTCCTGATAAGCCTATTCCTTCACATAGATATTACTATCAGTATTATCCGATAGTAATCTACTTATTTCAACTTAAAAAAGACTATCAAAAAGCAAAAGATGTATCACTAGAAGCCTACGACCATTTCTGCCACAAACGTTATGAACACATAAGTGCAAAGCGGTTTTTCCTACTGCAAATCATTACTTCAGAGCTACAACTAGACAGTCGCAACGTATCTTTTGAATATATCGAATCTACTATTGAGCTTTCACGTAAAGGAGATGTACATTGGTTTGATGCTCATGAACTGAAAATACGAGCATCACTGAGTAGTGGCAATTACGATGTGGCTGCAAAAAGTTATAATCTCATATCGGGTCATCATAATTACAATCATCAACCTTTGCGCAATAGAATACGATGGACATTACTGGGGGTGTATGTGCAATTCCTGATTGTTATAAATCTTACTTCTACTGAAAAACCAAGCACTCAGTATGTCAATAAACACTTTAAATTTTTAGCAGAGAATAAAAAAGGTTTGAAAGAAATGAAAGTGCCATTTATAATAGCAGAATTACTATTTAGCATTTATCATAAAGACTATGACGCTATTGAAACAAGAATATACAGACTGAAAGGTTTTTGCAATGTATATCTTAAAAAAGCTACACCCAATTACCGCAGCAGTTGCTTTATTAAAATGATACTCACGCTACCAATTAATAACTTTAGTCCTGAGGTAGTACAACGTCGTGTTGGTCATTATTCACGAAAACTGGAGAAAGAATCGTTTGTAATAGACCATTCCAGGATTGTGGAGATTCTGCCTTACGAAGAATTATGGTCTATCATATTAAAATACCTTGAAAAACCTAAACGAGTAAGGCGATCAGAATACGATATTAATCATTGGAAGCTTGGAAATAGAGACTTGTCATGAATCTTTCAGGAGGTGAATGTGCAGTTTTTCTCAAAAAAAAGTTAATGTGGCAATAGAGACGAGGCAAAACAGTGGATTAATTCAACATATAATTTGATTAAAAAGGTAAAAATATGGGCAAAAAAATATGAAATTCAATCTGTTCCCACGGATTTCATTATGGCTACCAATATTGGCCTCCTAAGGGATATTTCTTCTATACAACAAATTACACCCAACATAAAACTATCAATAAATTACAAATAAACCAACAAGAAATTTTAGATAAGCACCGCCCAAAAAATAATTAAAATTTATCACCACAATACGATAAATACCTAGATATTTGTATCTCTTAAAAAAAAGAAAAAATGAAGAAGGTTGCAGTAATAGGAGCAGGGACAATGGGTAATGGAATAGCACATGTTTTTGCTCAAAATGGGCACAGTGTATCTCTTATAGATATCAATGAAAAAGCACTACAGAAGGCACTGATCACCATTGAAAAGAATCTGGATAGGATGCTGACTAAAAACAAAATAACAATAGCTGAGAGTCAGGAAGCACTTCAAAAAATATCCATTTTCACAGCTATGGATGAAGGGATCAAAGGAGCTGACCTTGTTATAGAAGCGGCCACAGAGAATGGTGATATCAAAGCTAAAATATTTAAGACATTAGACGAAATTACTCCTGCTACTACCATTCTAGCTACTAATACTTCATCTATTTCTATTACGAAAATTGGGGCCACTACCAGCAGGCCAGACAAAGTAATAGGCATGCATTTTTTTAACCCCGTGCCAATAATGAAACTTGTAGAAATCATCAGGGGTTACGCTACTTCAGATGAAACTACAGCATTGATTATGGACATGACTCAAAAAATAGGTAAGGTGCCAGTAGAAGTAAATGACTACCCTGGTTTTGCTGCCAATCGCATTCTCATGCCCATGATAAATGAAGCCATTTATACACTCAATGAAGGTGTAGCAGGAGTAGAAGAAATAGATACAGTGATGAAACTCGGAATGGGCCACCCTATGGGCCCTTTACAATTGGCTGATTTTGTCGGTTTGGATGTATGTCTTTCTATTTTACAAGTTTTACAGCAAGGGTTTGGTACAGCTAAGTATGCACCCTGCCCACTACTTGTAAACATGGTAACAGCGGGCAAACTCGGCAAGAAATCAGGAGAAGGCTTTTATAATTACAGTGCAGGTGGTAAGGATATGTTAGTGAGTGCAGGATTTGTGTAAAAACTTGTTTTTATAGATTGTGAGTAACTACAGATAAATCCAATCTTGAGTTCATTTACTAACAACTCTGTCAATTTTTCGATTGCTAAATTCTGCTTTTTTACACAGTTCGTCTTTCACCACCTTGTCAATTTTACAATGTTTACCCGACATTTCCTTAGCTTTGCATTGTGCTAATAGCTGAATGTATATTGTGGTACTCTTTAGGGGTTTTAATTTATGCTTACCTCGGTTATCCATTGATATTATGGACATTATCTTCTTTTTATAAAAGAAAAAAAATGCCTTTAATATATCACTGTGACTTGCCTCAAGTTACCCACATTATTGCTGTTTATAATGAAGAAAAAATAATAGGCGCTAAAGTTGAAAACACCATAAATCAACACTACCCCAAAGATAAAATCAACCATATTTTTGTTACTGATGGTTCTGATGACGATACGGTGGAGATATTAAATAGAAAGGAAGGAATAAAGCATTTACATGCTAATGAAAGAAAGGGAAAACTTGCTGCTATTAATCGGATTATTCCGGAAGTAGAAGATGAAATAATAATATTTAGTGATGCAAATGCTATGCTTTCTAAAGATGCCCTTTGGCAAATCGTACAACATTTTCAAAATAAAAAAGTAGGTGCAGTAGCCGGAGAAAAAAGGGTTGTTGCTAATATCGATGATGATGCGGCAGGATCTGGGGAAAATATATATTGGAAATATGAATCACTAATTAAAAACTGGGAATCAAGAATTAGTAGTACTGTAGGTGGCGCAGGAGAGCTTTTTGCCATCAGAAGCAATCTTTATAGATCTCCTAATGAAGAAATAATTGTGGAAGACCTATTGATTACCATGAATGTCATCAAACAAGGTTATACAATAGTATATGAACCCAAAGCACTTGCATCTGAAAAACCATCAAAAAACATCCATGAAGAAATGAAAAGGAAAGTGCGCATAAGCGCAGGGGGTATACAGAGCATGATTCACTTGCTACCGCTACTCAATATTTTTAAATACGGTACTATTAGTATCTTTTTACTCTCTCATAGATATATGCGTTGGCTCTTCGCCCCTTTGGCCTTAATTGCACTTTTAATCTCTTCTTTTTGTGTCATGCCGAATAATCATATTGTATATAATACAATCATTTATAGTCAATTCGGATTTTATATGTTGGCATTATTAGGGTACCTGTTTGCAAATAATAAATTGAGAATTAAATATTTATTCATACCATTTTACTTTGTATTCATGCATTATTGTGTGATTTTGGGATTTTTCAAATTATTGAAGGGAGAGGGGACAGTGATATGGAAAAAAACAGGTAGGAGATGACAGAACTATTAAATTACTATGTTACTTCCGTAAGCATGGCTACTCAGGTACCATTAATAGAGAATTAAGTTTGGACTATTTGCATCATAGTTGAGTACATTTTGGGGTTTCTTTTTCTCAGAGTATCACACACAAACAAACCTTAGGGTACAGAAGACATGTTGGCCTGATTTAAACATGCCAGATATTTTAATCTTGACCTTAGCCATTCTAATAGCGCGTTCAGAACCGATCTATGAATCCTGTAGGGATTTAATATTCGTAAGGTTTTATTGTATTGAAGAAATTCAACCCTGTCGGGCTCATATAAACCGATTATCGTCTATTTTTTATAATCATATGAACCCTTCAGGTCCAACTCTGGGTGTGACTACTCAGTTACTATTAAAAGAGAATTGAGTTTGGACTATTTGCATCATAGTTGAGTGCCTACTATTGTATTGGGCAATCCTTTTGGAAATAGGGCTACTATTGTTTGGAATCTTCTATTGTCTGAGGCTGCCAAATAAGTGTTTTGTACGTTTTGCTATACCCAAATTCACCACTTCTTCCCATTCACTTTTATCTCCGTTTCATCCCCTCCTACACCTATACTTTTCTTTATTTCTTCAAGTATTTCATCGTAAATATATTGGGAGTTGGTGGCTACTTTTATTAATAAATTGCTGATTGTCTCCTCGCTAATACTATGGTTAAGTACATTGGAAAAGAAATCTTTTAATCGATTAACTTCAATTTATCTTTTTAAATAAACCTGAGTAGTTACCCGTGAGCTACGATATAGTATTTAAATGTAGCAACTATTCAGGTGGAGTCAAATTTGGTTGAACAGTCTCGAAAAAAGTTCTTTTTTCATTATTCTTCGGCTATTTTTATAACAATAGCTCTGATATTCTGATAAAAATGGGTCTCGTTTAACAAAAAAACAACAAATTTTTATCTCAAAAGCACCCACCTGAGCAGTTACTATAAATGATCTTTTTTTTGTTTAACTTATTTTGTTACTGATTGCCCTTACTTCTGATTACATTAGCCATACTGTTAAAACCTAATATATTTAACCTTTTTTCTAAGGGCTAGAAATGAGATTGATGTTTGTTTTATTGAAACATATATTGCCTTTTTTTTACTTGCTTATTGGCACCTTGCCTATTTATACTCAAAGCCTTGGGGTTGGTGATTTTATGTTTATCGCTTATAATGCTGACGGAGGCGATGATTTTGCCATAGTATTATTAAAAGATGTTACCAATCGTACTATATATTTTACCGATCATGAAGCCGATAGTACCAATCCTTTAGACAAATCCAGCAATGAAGGCACGCTCACTTGGGAGTCTGGAATGACTACTCTTCCTGCTGGAACTGTAATTATTTTTACTGATGCATCTTCGGCAGGAGGAGTGAGTCATGGCACTGTGAGCGAAGACGATAAGGGTTTTAACTTAAGCGTTGCTGGTGATGCTATTCTTGCTTTTGAAGGTAGTGACAATTGTACCCCCACTCAATATATTGCTGCCATACAAAGCTCAAACAGTAACCAATTTGGTGATATTTCAGGAACAGGATTGGATGCCTGTACAGCAATAAATGTATCAATAGGTGCCAATGATGACGGCGCCAAATACACGGGTGTGAGAAATACAACTACCACATTTTCAGCATATATAGACTCCATAAAAAATATAAACAACTGGATCACATCAGCGGGTGATGGAGAATCTCTTCTTCCTTTTGATGGCACTGCTTTTACCATCATTATGACCTGTACTGACCCTATTATCATTGGGCGAGACACCACCATTTGCATGGGAACCAGTTTGGATTTAAAAAAATTACTCAGTGGCTCATTGCAAGGAGGACTGAGGTATGGCATCCAATTTGGCATTTATCCTGATACTATTACAGCCTTAGTAATGCCTAATACAACAACCACTTATTATATCCAAGATAGTGTGGCAGGCACTACATGTAACGATACCGCGAAAATCACGGTGATGGTTATGGATTGTAGCATTCCATGTGGTATATCAGTGACATTTTCTGATACTAATTGTAATGCCAATGGCACTTATACATTAAAAGTAAAGGTAGATTCTACGCATTCATTAAGCAATAGAATGGTGGCAATTTTAGATGGAAGCCCTAAAGACACTTTGGCATACCCTTCCATGGATAGGGGAGAAATTTGTATAGAGTCAAGCCTCAAAGGTGATGGCACAAAAGGGGTACAGCTCATCTTGGCTGATACGGCGAAAATGATGACCATGTTATTTGTAGAAGACTTCGAAACAGATGGAAATGGCACCAGATATACTACATCAATACCTGAATTTAAAGAAGTAGATTCTGATTTTTTTGGCCGTACTGATGGCAGCGATATCGGCACTTATAATCTAAATGGTCAATCTGGAAATTTTTTCTTTGGTATAGAAGATGTAAATGCGAATGGAGCAAGTGATATCGACACTCTAAAAATAATAGGTATTGACATTAAGCTCGCTACCGAGTTGATATTTAAAGGTTTATTTGCAGAAGAAGATGCACAAGATGGCAATCAAGATTGGGACAACAATACAGAACTAATCATCCAAACTCAGATTGATGATGGAGGATATGGTACCATCCTACAATTTTCAGCAGAAGGAGGTACTAATTCTGAACCAAGACAAGACACTAATTTTGATGGCATTGGAGATGGCACAGCATTAGCACCAATTTTTACAGAGTTCATAGCCAATATTTCTGGCAGTGGCAGTGTACTTGACATCCTTATTATACTGGAAAATTTTGATGCTGGGGACGAAGATGTTTCTTTTGATAACCTTATGGTAAAGGGAAGAACATATACATGTGCTGACACCATCACTTATGATGAACCTACTTGCCTATTGGCCACCATAGCTACCATTGGTGATCCTTGTGATTGCTGTAATCCTGACAATATTGATATATCAGGAGATGGTATTCCTGATATTTTTAAAGAAGAAGTAATTATTGGATCAAACACAGGGGAAACATGGACAGTAATGAGTTCTACAGGACTTTTAAATATCACAGGCAATGCCATTTCTACACTTTCATTTGTAGAGGCCCCTTCTGGTACTTACACTTCTACTTTTTATCATGGAGGAGGAACAGGTTATACTGTTACTCTTACCAATGGCACTTCTACTTTGATTGCCATGAACACATGTGCTGTTTGTACTTCCCTTCCCCCAGTGCCTGACCCTAAAGTATCTGATGTAGCACTTTGTTTTGATGGTCAAAAACCTACAGCTATAGTTCCTGATAATGCCAATGCTTTAGTACTAACCGAAGATTTTGAAACCGAAGGACTTAATACGCGTTTTTTTTTAGATAGAGATACTTTTACCACATTGGCTGATACTTCTGTGAGTACTTCTAGTCAGGGCAAGCATTTTTTTATCAGAACAGATGGGAGCAATATCCGTAGTACATCATTGATGTATAGTAATGTGCAAGGTGATTTTTGGTGGGGCGCATCAGATTTGAATAAAAACACTACTACCCTATCAGCAAGTGCAACTATGACATTTGCCAGCAAGCCCATACAGGGTCTATGTGGTTTATATTTTTCAGTCTTTTTAGCTGAAGACGATGTTGGGGCTGGTACTACTTCTCATTGGAACAAAGAGGATTTTATTCACTTTGACTATGCCATTGACGGTGGCTCATTTCAAAATCTACTGCACATAGAAAGTGATGGAGGTGCAGCTGGTTCTGCGCCTTTTGTGGATACTGATTTTGATGGTGATGGTGATGGTATGGAGGTAACTGGGGCTTTTCAAAAATTTAGCAGCCTGATTGATGCCGTAGGAGATTCCATTATCCTTAGAATATCCATGTTTTTAGATGCAACAGAGGAGGATATAGCTTTTGATAGTATTAAAATAATGGGCTCCCCAGCTACCTATAATTTTTATGATAATGATCCAAAAAAAGGTGGCGTTCTGCTTGCCGTAAATGCCATCAGTTATGACCCTTTAGTGACCAGAGCAAATTCGCCACAGACGATTTGGGTAGAGTCTACTTGTAGGGGTTGCAAAGGATTATCCTTGCCGGTAATAGTAGGTGTACATCCAGATTCTGATGGAAGTATTGCATGTCTTGATGAAGTATATGTATCAGTAGATGAAACATGCAATATTCACGATGTTGACATAACCGCATTTTATGCAGGAGCAATAGAACCAATATATTTTCAACTGAACCTAAAAACAGAAGACCATAAATTAGTAGAATTAGATTCACTCCACACTTTTGTGGATCAGCAACTAAAGTTTGAAATTATTGACACATGTAGTCAAAATCGCTGTTGGGGGATTGTGAATATTGAAGATAACTCACCTCCTAAATCCAAAAATTGTGCTTGTGACGCATCAGTTCCCGCTAATGTTTCACCGCTTACAGCTCCCGACAGTTGTAAATACTCTTGCCTTGATTCCATCTATTATTATGAACCATTATTTTTTGATAATTGTCAATTTGGGATGACAGCAGACACCTTAGGAATCTATGTAAAAACAGACAGTATAGATATAGGCTGTGACACCATACAAATAATCCGTACTTGGTTTTGGAAGGATACTATTCATGAAAAACAAAAAGTGCATGAGATCTGTAAACAAGTATATTATCATCTGCCTGTCCATACCGATGATATCCTTTGGCCTCCTGTAAAAATGATATTGGCCTGTGACTCAGTAGACCTGCAAGTACCTGTAGATCAGGTGGTTAAAAATTATGGAAAACACTTTGCTGGCCCATATTACATTAACAATGTGCTGGATACTATCCTCCTTACAAATGATAGTATAAATTGTCATTTGGCTATTTCGTATAAAGATGATTTTGTGCAAACCTGTATAAACGAATCAAGGATATTAAGAACTTGGAGGGTATTAGATTGGTGTACCCATGAGTATTATGATTCTAGCCGACTGATCGATGTCAAGGATAAAAAAGCTCCCGATTTTGGTGTGATTACTATAGAAACAGAGATTCTAAATTCTGGCCAAATTGTCCTTAATGGAGACACTTCCATGATGTCTGCCATAGAGATAGATATTGACATAGAGAAATTTTTTCAACTTCTTGAAATCCGGACACCTTTTGATTGCAGTATAGATTTTGAAATCCCAATTTTTAACAAATTAAAAGACAATTGTTCACCATTAGAGACTATTAAACTGGAATATGAGATAGATGCAGAGGAAGCATATTTTGATAGTGAAAATCCTCGAATGATAAGAAATATCCCATCTGGATTTTACAAGATACGCATCGCCGCCACTGATGAATGCGGCAATATTAATGAGCATACGCTATCTCTTGTTGTGCTAGACAAAGCAGAACCTATCCCACTTTGTAAAGATACTATTATGACGGTACTGGTTGATGCTGATGAGTTATTGGATGGTGGTATCAGTCAGGTAGCTGTACAATCATTTGATCTGGCCACTCATGATGTTTGCGGTGAAATCATCTTGATTTTGGCCCAGCGTAAGGACAGAAAATTCTTTTGTGGAGGCAACTTTTTAAAATTTATTGGTACAGACTACCTTGAATTTTGTTGCGAAGATATAGGTCAATATATTCCTGTTGAATTGACATTTTTTGACAATTCTGGAAACAAATCCAAGTGCATTTCTCAGATCTTAATTGAAAATAAAAATATTCCAATACTTGAGTGTGAGGACGTTATCATAAATTGTAATGATGCCATCCATCCTGATTGGCTAGGCTATCCTTTTGTGTCAACCACTTGTAGAGCGTCAGATCTCATCTACACTGATGATTATCAGGTGGATGATCTGTGTTTTAGAGGCTATATTAAAAGAGAGTGGACAATAATAAATTCGGATGTAAGGTGCACACAAGTTATTACCATTAATGAAAGCGACAATGGCAATGATCAAACGATTTTTGACCCTGCTTCTATCCGTTGGCCTTTGCATAATAATGGCAAGTCTTTACGGTCATTGGGCATTGAGAATAAAGATATTGTGGTGAAAGAATACAACAGCGTCTCAGAATGTATAACATATGATTATGAAGGATATAATGCTTATCGCAAATTAATACTACCAAATTACAATATTGATAAAGATATCAAAGAGAATTGTAAAATGAATCCCTCCGCGCAATGCATTTTAGGCAGCCTATCAGAACCGACATGGGCTGATCCAAATTGCGGTCTCGTAGGTAAAACTTTTGAAGACGCAGAGTTCACTTTTAATGATAATGTTTGCAAAACGATATTACGTAGTTGGGTGGTTATTGACTGGTGTATTTTTAATGTAAAAAAAGGGAATGTTTATAATGAAAAAATAATTTACATTAAAGATAAGTGCAATGATACTTCTTGGTTTTTGCCAAAAATAGAAAATGGGAAAACAGATGGATACTACACATTCACACAAGAAATAACAGTAAAAGATCAAACGCCTCCCGTGCTTAATGTGAAGAAAATAGTAAAAGTGAATGTAGGATCGGGAAGTAAAAAAGACCAAGCTGAAGGCAGTAGTGTAGTATACTTAAATGCGACAGCTAATGATTATTGTGGGCAAGAAGAAGTGAGGGAAAATCCTAGGTTAATATGGAAGTTACAATTGGTTAAAGTATTCTATGACGAAGGAACAGAAGAAATAGTAAAAGACAAGACAGGCAGAGAATGGAGGCCTATTAATTCTATTGAAACAGGAAAGGTAGAATTTCGTTTTGAAGGACAAGCAGGAGATTCTTATCATGTAAAATGGCGTGTTACTGACGGGTGCAACAATAGAAGCGAAGCCATTACTAAGGTAATTTTCATTGATCTCATGGCACCCACAATTCAATGCCAATCAGCCATAAGTTCGGCAATAATAAAAGCGGATGGCGAAGTGACCATATGGGCTTTAGATTTTGCAGAAGCATACGATAACAAAGATCAACAAGTAGATGTATGGTTTAAGGACGAAAATGATAAATATGTTCCGTCAATTTCTATCTCCTGCTTTGATGTAAATGGAATAAAAGATACTCTTTTACTTAATATATATGCTGTAGATGGAGCATTAAATGAATCCTATTGTCCCATTAGAATTGAAATCCTAAATCCCGATATTCCTTGCTCACAACGAGGATTCGATGGTGCAACAATAGCAGGAAATATCTTCACAGAGAGCGGGAAAATGACTGAAGCTGTAGAAGTGAGTATTAGAGATACAACTGTGACGACTACAGCTGATGGTATTTATTCTTTTTATAATAACATGATGGGTCTAAATTATCACATTAAACCCAGTAAAAACGATGATGTCCTTAACGGAGTAAGTGCACTTGATCTTTTACTTATTCAAAAGCATATTTTGGGTTTAAAAAAACTTGATTCTCCTTATAAAATCATTGCTTCTGATATAAATAACGATGGTCATATAAGCACCTTAGATTTGGTAGAATTGAGGAGTGTTATTTTGGGACTAAAACCTTCATTCTCTAACAATACTTCATGGAGATTTAGTGATGCACTAGAAGAAATTACAGATATCGAAAATCCGTTTTCTGAATTCAAAGAAGAGGTCACTATCGAAATCTTAGCAAAAAATGAAATCAACGATTTTATAGCTGTAAAAATTGGTGATGTCAGCGGTGATGTAGTGGCGAATAATGGAATGACCGTATCAAGAAGTGAATATGAAATGTCATTTTGCACACAGGAACAATCCATTAAGAACAGAGAATATGTAGAAGTCAATTTTAGCGCAAAAGCAGATAAAATCAACGCTTTTCAATTTACGTTAGCACATAAAAATTTAGAATTTGTAAAAGTGGAAAAAGGAGAAATTGATATAACCGCAATAAATATTGGTGTATTCCCAGAAAAATTATCAATAGCATGGAGTGATGTCAATGCCGTTTCATCAAATAAAAATTTATTTGCTCTGAAATTTAAGGCGTTATCTAATGTAATATTGAGCAATAGTCTGAGCATCAATTCAATTCCTACTAATGCCATTGTCTATCACGGCGAAAATAAAAAATCAAGGCCATTATTGAAGTTCGAAAAAAATAAAAAAAATATCGAAGTTAATAATTTTCAATTGTATCAAAACTCTCCGAATCCTTTTCAAAATAGAACCAACATAGAATTTACCTTAGAGCAATCGGGGCTATGTACTATCACCATTTTTGATATCACCGGAAAGCCTATAGTAATAAAAAGAGGTGAATTTAAGCAAGGATATAATCAAGTTGCAATTACAGTTTCAGAACTTAGAAATTCTGGAATATACTATTACCAGTTAGAAAATGAATACAACATAGCTACACGAAAAATGATTGCTGTTGACAGATAATACTCTGTTTTAATCTACCAAGTAATCATTTGTAACCAAAAAATAATTTGGTAAAAATATATCGTAAATAGTGTCTGAACGAAATCACATAACCTCAGACATAACACGTTGAATATCTGAGAAATACCTCTTGAATTTTATCATTTTTATTCCATAAAAAATAGTGAATATTTAATATATATATAATTATAATATGTGTATTTGTCTGATTGTCAGCAATTGTCTTGATTCTCTAGCAAATTATTCAAAAAAAATAGAACTTTTATCCATGAAAAAGGGATTAGAACAAATGCAATTCCTTTTTCATTTACTTTTTGAATGGCTCAAAAAGTAACAAAAAACCTTAGTACTCTAAAAATAAAGCATAATACCCTTTAGACT
>JAZGFD010000319.1:0-11236 GCA_036479115.1 Saprospiraceae bacterium
GCAAAACGAAAAATGTCATTGAACGAATTATCAGAAACTGTAAATATTTCATTAGCAAATCTATCAAAACTTAAAACTGGTAAGGTTAAAGCGGTTCGCTTTAGTACTCTTATGGCTGTTTGCAACGCTTTAGATTGTCAACCTGGAGATATACTAGAATATTCAAAAGAAGAATAATTAATTCCAAATAATTTAAAAAAATGTGATTTTTTATAGAGTGGAAAATGTAAAGTTGCCAAAGGAAATTTTTTCGATTTTGTGGGTTTTTGAAGTGGACTCAATTTTAGTAAATAAAAATAATCCTATGATAATGAATTATAGAAGTATTGTTCTTGCGAATCATCAGATAGAAAATTTCATATTTCTCACATTAATACCGGATTCAAAAAAAGCGGGTGCTCTTTATTTCGATGGGAATATATCAACCTTATTAAAATCTCTAAAGTCAACAGCGGCTACTCCTGATACTCCTGTCTCCTGCATAAACACTCCATACAAAATATCCATTTCCGACATGGTAGCTTTATTGTGTGTAACAATAATAAATTGTGAATCTTGAGAAAATTTCTTGATTATTTTATTAAATTTCTGAATATTAATATCGTCTAAAGGCGCATCTACCTCATCAAAAATACAGAATGGTGCTGGTTTTAAAAGGTAAAGAGCAAATAAGAATGATACTGCCGTGAGTGTTTTTTCTCCTCCTGATAGCTGATTAATAGATTTTGGTTTTTTACCCTTTGGTTTTGCAACTATTTCAATTCTAGAATCCAATGGATTATCAGCATTTAGTAAAACTATATCACAGTCGTCACCATCGGAAAAAAGACTCTGAAAAACATCTTTAAAGTGTACTCTAACTTGGTCTAACGATTCTGTAAACAGGTCAGATGCCGTTTGTTCTATATCCTTAATTGTTTCTTCTAGATTAACTTTAGCGTCCACAATATCATCACGTTCAGTTGTAATTCTTTCTACTCTTAACTTGATTTCATTATAGGCCTCAATAGCCAAAGGATTGATATCACCATAACTCTTTATTTTAATTTGAAGATTTTCTCGCTGTGATCCCAATTCATCCAAACCCACATTTATATATTCCTCAAGCACAGTATACTTACTAATATCCTCACTAAACTCAACTTCAATTCTATCTTTCCATCCAGTAAATTTTATTTTCTTGTCATTTAATTTTTCATTTATTGCTGCTATAAAATGAGTGAGTTTATCTCTTTTGCCGCGCAATTCAAAAATGTCCTTCTCTTGGTCATAAATACCAGATTTTGCACTGAAATATTTTTCTTCATGGCTATTTAATTGTTGAAATTGTTCTTTTTCATTCGCGTATAATCCAACAACTTTCTTTTTAATTTCTTCCAGTGTAACCAACAGTTCTTTTATTCTTATATTATTTTCCCTAATTATATTTTTGTTTTCGGACTGCCTTGATGTTTTCTCTTTTTTATCCCTATTGATTTGATCTATGTCTCGGAGTGTTAAATTAAGTAAGTTCTCATTCTTAAAAATTTGTTCTTGTATTTTTTCCTTTTGAGTTCTGGCTAATTCAAATTCTTCATGATACTTATCAAAATCAGATTTCATTTCTTCGATATTATCTTCTTCTAATGTTTTCTCAGAAAAAATATAGCTTAGTGCTATCAAAGCATCTAACTCACTTTGCACATTTGCGATATGTTTTTGTGCTCCTTTGTTTTTTTCTGCTAGCTCCGTGGCAATATTAGATCGTACATTTAATCTTGTACGGATGATATTTTTTTGATTTTCTAGAGTGATAAGTTCTTCTCTAAGTTTCTCCTTTTCTACTAATTCGATTTCAATGAGCGTTGCTATTTTTTCCTTTCCAATTGTTCCTTGTTCAATGCCCTGGTTTAAATGTGTCACTGATTTTTCAAATTTCTCAATTTGCCTACGTAGATCAGATAGATTTTTCCTTCTTCCTATATTCACTCCTTCAAATAATGTGGCTGATCCACCTCTCAATTCACCATTTTTATAAATAAGAAATTCTTTTGAAACCAAGATAACATCATCATCACCAATAGTTTCAATAAGCAATTCTTCAAACGAACCCTTGTATATATATGCATTGCTAGTAATGCTCTTAATTATCTTTTCATGCTTTTTATCTATATTCAGAAATGACTCAAGTGGTGTAAACCTTTTATTCATAGTACTACTATGAATAAAATCATAATTGTTTTTGACTAAAAAATTGACCTTCCCTTTTTGCGCCCCTCGTACCAGAGAATTTAGTGAGTAAGCAATATCAGGGCTATCCACAACAACATGCTGGAGGATTGGGGCAAAAAATAGCTCAATAATTTCCTGATAGCTATTGTCATTTATTTCAATCACATCAGAAAGCAGCTGTTTATTTATTTTCTTTTCACTATTTAAGTATTGTATTGATTCTGTAAATCCTTCATAATTATTAATGACATTTTCTAGAATTTCAGCACGCTGTACTGCTTTGTCTCTTTTGAGTTCTGTCCTCCTCAAAACTTCTTTTTTGTCATTGATATCTATTAATTCTCTTTCTAGTTGGTCTTGTTTTTTATTACAAATCAGGCATTGTTCTTCAAAAGCATGTTCAACCTTTTTATGTTTTGTATCAATCTCAAAAAGGTTATTCTCAATGTCTTCCAATTGCTCCGTAATACTATTTCCCTCTATTTTCTTTGCAGTCAATTGTTCTTCTAAAAGTGATATTTGGCTTTGTTTTACACTGATGTCTCTTTTAGAATTTTCAATCCTGCTTCTGAGTTGATTCTTTTCCTTTTCACCCGATACTAAGTTATGTCTAATACTGTCGTATACCTTTTTTATCGCATTGTAAGCATGTATTTTTAGCTTATATTCTTCTTTTACTTTCTGCAATATTGATGATTGCTCCTCCTTAACATTTTCCTTTATAACCAATTCTTTGACCAGTATAGCAATTTCTTTTTCTAATAATGAGCTGCCGGATTCGGCATTATTAAGATTCGTATTTAAAAAAGTTAACTCATTTTGAGCTATTCCTTTCTGGTTTTCTAGGATCGATATTCGGTCTTTTAATTTATTGTGAGTACGCTGAAAGTCTGACAATTGTCCTTCTTTTTCTAACACTTGCTTCTTAACTTTTTGAAGTGCAGCCTCTTTTATTGCAATTTCTCCAGTTATTTTTACTTCTCTTTTTTGATCGTCATCAAGATTGTTTTTTAATTCCCCAATTTCATTTTTTAACTGCTTACCATTTCTACTTGCCCAAGACAAGGATATTAGCTTAAATTCTTCTTTTATCTTTAAATATCGTTCAGTGCGTCTTGCTTGTTTTTCAAACGCTTTGAGGTTCGATTCTAGTTCGAATAAGAGGTCTTCTACCCTATCCAAGTCCCCCTGTGTGCCTTTTAGTTTATTTAGAGTTTCTTTTTTTCTTACTTTAAATTTATTTATTCCAGATGCCTCTTCTATCATTCTGCTTCGAGAGTTTTCTCTATCTACCAGAATATCTTCTACCATATTTAGGCTGATGATGGCATAAGCATTTGATCCCAAACCAGAATCTAAAAACAAGCTCGTTATATCTTTTTTTCTACACTGTACATCATTGAGCCTATATTCACTTTGTCCACTGCTATAAAGTACTCTACTGATACTCACAGAGTTGTATTCAGTAGGGAGGATGTTTTTAGTGTTGTCAAAATTGAGGGTTACTCTGGCTACCCTTCCTTTTTTCCGCTCCTTGGTGCCATTGAAAATCACATCTTGCATAGACTCTAATCGCAATTCTTTTGTCTTATGCTCTCCCAATACCCATTTGATAGCATCTACAATATTTGATTTTCCTGATCCATTGGGACCAACCACGCCGATGATCTGTTCATTAAAGTTAATCACCGTCTCGTCGGCAAAACTCTTAAACCCTTTAATTTGTAATTGTGTAAGACGCATCGCGCAAAAGTACTAGAGCAATACGAAACTTCATATTTTGAACCAAATTAAGTGTTGTTTTGTATTTTTGATATACTTATTTTAGCCAAAAAAGAAATGATAGACTACAAAAGAGCTTTATTATCGAGAATTAAAAATGCATTTAGTTTACAACCATGGTATGGTGTTTCTGTGATGAAAACTTTAAATGCTATTTCTTATCAAAATGTCAACAAATGTCCTGATACACTAGAAAGAAAAAGTATAGCCAATCTTATAGCACATATGATAGTTTGGAAAGAATTCATTATTAGAAAATTGGATAATGATCATGATTTTGATATAGCTTTATCTAGCAATAAAGATTGGCCCGAAACTTATATCTCAGATGATATTGAATGGAAGAAACTTTTAAGCCGACTAGAAAATTGTCATCAGAATATTCTTTCACGAATAGAAGCCAAGCCTGAACCCGAGTTTTTAGAAAATGTCCCTGGCAAAAATTATAAGTGGATGTTTGCAATTGATGGCGTAATTCAACATGATATTTATCATTTGGGCCAAATAAATTTGGTTAAAAAACTCCTTGGTTCTGAAAGATGTACTCCTATATGAGAAATGAGATCTTCTATACCATCCGCTTAAGAGGCATTTCTTATTAAATAGTGTCTGAACGAAAACTTATCAAAATTAGAAATGTTAATCACCCTATTAGCATATGGATATGAAACCACAATGACTAGACAATGACATTGCTCTTAGTCGAATCTACAAACCACTAATTAAATTTCCGCTGTTCTATTTCCCAATGCAAAATGTTGCGAGCATTTTTACAATTGCTAACCTTTTGATTATAAATTTTCTCATTATCAATAATTTCTGAAATCACTTTTGCAAGATGCTTGGGACTAATTTTAGAGATCAGATAACCAATATCAAAAGTTTTATTCAACTTTTTATATTCTGGAAAATCCATAGTAAGAACAGGCACACCAGCCATTATATAATCATACACTTTATTAGCTGCTGACAAGTGATAATTTGCATTTGTAGTGCCCAGAATGTTCAATCCCAAAAAGGCTTGGCATGTATATTTGTGAAGATCAAGAGGGCTTATCCATCCCATCATCTTGATTCTATGTCCTACACGTGACTTTGTGGCCAATACTTTCATTTCTAATATAATATCCCCATCACCAATAATCCAAAGTTCACATTTGGGTAAGCTTTCCATTGCAATTATCAATTCTGATATTCCCCTTTCTTTATTGACCTTACCTTGATAAAGGAGCACTTTTTTTCCAATTTTCTTATTTTCTATTGGTTCTTTTGAAATGGGTAAATTATAAACTACATCAAAGGCTTGATTGTACTTTGTTTGTAATTCTTCGGCCAAATATGATCCTATTGTTATTCGTCTTTCAGCTTTTGGTATAAACAACTGTCCAACCAAAGTCCACAGCCATTTCTTAATTATTTTTCCGTCCAATTCAGGCAGCTCTGCAAAATACTCATGAGCATCAAAAATATAAGGTTTGCCATTTATTAAGTGCGCTGTACCTACTGCTAATAATGTATCCAAATCTACTGAATAGTACCTATCTACCTTTTGAAATAGTATAATTAGAAATAGTCTAAAGTTATATTCAAAATAGAAGATCGGGCCTTTTTGAATTAAAGTTCTTATTCTTTTTTGCTTGTAGCTTCGTGGTATTAACTCTAGTGAATCTCTTTTCTTATGCCCGAGGAGAAGAACGTTTTTTCCTTGATCAGAATATGTAGTACAAATGCGGTGCATTCGCTGATCAGAATTAAGATCATTGGTCACCACGGCTATAATACTGTAATGAATTTTACTCATTTCATTCCTTCTTCTAATTGATTTTGTGAATCGTCAATGGTTTTGTTTTGGGCTTTATTTTCTCTTTTACAATTGTCACATATATTGCACCTTACTTCTTTATTTTCACCAAAATACTGCGTTATATTTACAGATCTGCACGTAGACAAAGCAACATAATCCAATATCGACTGCAACATTTGACTTCCATTATATTTTAATTCATTTTGTCTTTTTATATTGATATGAAAGTGGCTTTTTGGCAATCTGTTATGGAGAAAAAGAATTCTTTCTCCTTCTGTTTCTAAATAAAAATCTATCCACTTTTGAGACTTCAGTTTATTCAGTATTTGTAATGTATCGTCTAATGTCAAATCACAAAATTGCGATATTTGCTTGACTTCTATCACGACCTTATATTCTAATATGCCTTCATAAATTCTTACCAATGCGGACAAGATTAGATTTTCGGACAGTGATAACTCATTCTTTCTTAATTCCTTAATTTGCACTACTATTTTGGCAGTTGACTGTTTGTGTCTTTGATCAAAAGTACTGATATATTCATTTTTCTTCAACACCTGTATGCCATGATAGACTTGAGCGACAGTGAGATTAATTTTTTTTGAAAAATCTATGATATCAAATGACCTTACTTGCCCTTCTCCACTTTCTAACGGTATTTTAAAAAAATTAAAAAGACCAATATAAATAGACCTGCATAGATCAAAAGAAGGGAATTTATCTTTATTTTTCTTGATAGAAAATTTCTTGTCTTCTTCATTCACTATCATATGGGCTTCCGCAAATGCACCATCACGACCTGCCCTTCCAAACTCCTGAACATATTCTTCTATAGACGGTGGTATATCAAAGTGAATCACTTGCCGTACGTCACTTTTATCAAGCCCCATGCCAAATGCATTTGTAGCACACATTATATCCAGGCTACCATTCATATATTTTTTTTGGGTCTCCTGTCTTTGTGCAAAAGATAGCCCGGCATGATAATGAGCGGTCACATATCCTTCATTTGCCAATAAATCAGCCAATTGGCGTACTGCTCTTCTGTTCCTAACATAGACTATGGCACTGACCTTCTCAAATGATTTTATCAATTTTTTAAGGTGATCTATTTTACGTTCTGTAAGATGTACATTGAGTGAAATATTCCCTCTCTTTGAGCTTTTTTTAAATATTTGTGGTTTCACTAAATTTCCAAATAATTCTATGTCTTTTATCACTCTTGGTGTAGCGGTGGCAGTTAAGGCCATTTTTATCACGTCTGGCCAATATTGACACATCTCCCCTATTTTTAAGTATGAAGGCCGAAAATCATGCCCCCATTGGGAAATGCAATGGGCTTCATCTATGGCTACCATAGAAACTGATATTGATAATAATTGGGCTTGAAATCGCTCATTTGCCACCCGTTCAGGAGATATGTAAAGTAACTTCAAATTGCCCCACCTGCAATTATCCAAAATCCTTTCTACATGTGAATATGACTTTCCAGAATGTAATGCTTCGGCTTTTATTCCCCGTGATTTGAGATCACTTACTTGGTCGTCCATTAGTGCAATTAGAGGAGATATGACCAATGTGACGTGAGGGAGAATAAGAGCTGGAATTTGGAAAGTTAAAGATTTCCCTCCTCCTGTAGGAAAGAGGACTATGGCATCTTTTTTAAGCAATATATTGGTTATCACTTCTAGTTGATCAGGTCTAAAATACTCATACCCCCAATATTTTTTTAAGAGGTCGGTGGCCTGACATTTTATATGTTCTTGTATGTTAACCAAATTATAATTTCTTCATTGTACTAATCATTTCTTTATTTGGCACGTTTCTGACTTTGAATTGGGTGTAATAAACCGTTTCTTCTCAAAATTCCTAATTTCTTAGATTGAATTATAGAAAAAGATTATAAGATTCAGTAAAGTTACATCTTCATGTATCTTTAAGGCACCTAATAATTGTATTAATTACTTACAATTACATTTTATGAAAAGTTTACAAATAATTATTTTGACCTTATTTTCTATTATTAGTTATGCTCAAATGACCAATTGGTATGACGATGATGCCGTACCAGATAAATTGTTCAGTATTTCTACTGATAAGGCTTATTCAGAGCTGATTCCAATGCAAGCACCTTCAGAAGTAATTGTGGCTATTTTAGATAGCGGTGTAGATGCAGATCATGAAGACCTGAAAAAAATAATGTGGGTAAATAAAGGCGAAATTCCTAATAATGGAAAAGATGATGATAATAATGGGTATATCGATGATATTAATGGCTGGAATTTTTTAGGCAATTCAAAAGGTGAAAACGTACATCAAGACAACCTCGAAATGACTCGGATATATAAAGACTATCACAAAATATTTAAAAATAGAACTACCGTAATTGGGCTTCCCAAGCATCAAATTGATATGTATCATGACTATGTCAATTGGAAAAAAATGATCCAAGAGCAGAGGTCTTCTCATGGTAATGCTTTAGAAGAGTTAAAAAAATCCAGATCCTATCTTTTACAGATTATAGATGCCGTAGGTTTGGAATTAGGAAGAGATTCTGTATTTATTACAGATTTTGATGCTCTAAGTTTGTCAGCCGATCAGATTCTTGCTGTGGGTGCTAAATTATTAGAAGGGATAAAAGTAGAGTATGGTTATTTGCCTACTGTTTCAGAACTTAAGAAAGATATTAAGTACCAGTATGATGCCATGATGGCTGATCATGATCTTAGAGCTAATTATTATTTTAATCCTGATTTAGATACTCGGAAAATAATAGGTGACAACTATAGTGACCTCAGTGAGAGATATTATGGAAATAATGATGTAAAAGGCCCTGATGCCATGCATGGCACTCATGTGGCAGGAATAGTAGCAGCCATTAGAAACAATGACTTAGGTATGGATGGTATTAGCAATACGGCTAAAATCATGTCAGTAAGAATAGTGCCTGATGGCGATGAAAGAGATAAAGATGTGGCCAATGCCATTATATATGCAGTGGATAATGGGGCGAAAATCATAAATATGAGCTTCGGAAAAGGCCAATCTCCAAATAAAGAAATTGTAGATAAAGCAGTAAGATATGCTGAGAAGAAAGATGTTCTTCTAGTGCACGCAGCTGGTAATGATGGTGTGGATAATGACATCACGGCCAATTTTCCTAATGATAATTATAAAAAAGGCTTTGGTTTTCTTTTTTTTAAAAAGAAAACACCAAAAAATTGGTTGGAAGTAGGAGCTGTAGGTAATGACATAGGAGAAAATTGTGTCGCATCATTCTCTAATTATGGTAAAAAACAGGTCGATGTTTTTGCACCAGGCTTAAAGATGCTCTCTACACTACCTGATAATAACTATGCTATTCTCCAAGGCACAAGTATGGCAGCACCTGTAGTATCGGGAATAGCAGCTATCCTCAGATCTTACTTCCCAGATTTGAAAGCAAAAACAATAAAGAAAATTATAATGGATTCCGCTCTTACTTCTTACAAAAAAGTAAAAGTGCCAAAATTAGAAGGAAGTAAAAAATCATTTTCCGAATTGTCCGTGTCAGGTGGTTCTGTTAATCTCTACTATGCCTTTGTCATGGCAAACAATATGAGTAAATATGGGATTGAGAACATGAAAAAGAAAGCTGCTTCTACTGATATGAACCTTATTAAAAAAACTGATAATGTGGAGGCAGGACATTGAGGAAGTTTGAAAATATTATGCAAAAACATCATAGCCTCAATGTCCATTGTCATTGAGGATTCAAGATATATAGCTACAGTATTTTTCTAAAACCAAGATGTGTTCAAAGGAATTTTACACTTTTTATAACCTCAGCTTTGAGTTCTTCATTTAAAAATATTTTTATTTTCTCAGAATGTTGAAATAACTCAAATTTTAATACTGACGACTTAATTTTAATATGTAATTCGCTCCTCTTTAGACGGATAAATTGTGTTTGTTCAGAAACAGATGGCCCCATTTTTTCTTTCCAAATTTTTACTATCTTTTCAGATTGATACCCTGAAGCAATCTTTGATTCTTTTAGGTATTGGCCCAGTATTTCTTTTATATGTCTATCCATCTGATGGTTTTATTTTAAAATCTTTGACCCAATATGACTTATGCTCCACGCTTAATTTTTTAAGAATATTAACGGCTCTGTCCTTTTCTGTATCTGTAATAAATATTTGACCAAATTTAGAAGAGGTCATTAATTTGAATAGGTGTTCGAGCCGTTCTTGATCTAACTTTTCAAATATGTCATCTAGCAATAATATAGGCTTTCTTTTACTCTGATCCGATAGAAATAAATATTCACTGAATTTAAGTGCATATATAAATGTCTTGATCTGTCCTTGTGAAGCATATTTTCTCACATTCTGATCGTTAATAAAAAAAAGTATCTCATCTCTGTGAATTCCTATTCTGATCCTTTTTGTATAAAAATCTATATCTCTATTCTTCAGTGAAAGTTCCAAAAAGGTAGATTGATCAAAATTAGACTCATATTTTATTATCGCTTTTTCTGTAACTATAGCTATTTCTCTGTACATCTGTTCAAACAAGGGTGCATAAGACTCACAAAACTCCTGCCTCTTCTGATAAATAATGCATCCCGTATTATACAAGATCTCATCATATGTACGCAGCAATGTTAGATCCAGTTCCTGTAGAGATGGAGTATTTTTCATCAATGCTAATTTCTGCTTGAATACTCTTTCATATTTGATTAAAGCTGCTGTATATGTTATGCTCAGTTGACATAATATTCTATTCATAAATTTACGCCTTATGATAGTGCTTCCTTTGATAAGGTCTATATCATCAGGTACAATACATACTAGAGGAATGATGCCTAAGATTTCAGTATTTTTTTGCAGAACTGAGCCATTGTGCCATATTTTTTTACGTCCTCTTACAGGTATACTTACAGCCATTGTGATTTTTTGATCATCGTCTGCAGTAAGAATGGCCTCTATTCTAAAAAATTCTTCATTGGTTTTAATTGCCCATTTGTCCGCAATTGAAAAGTAGCTTTTACCCAAACAGATAAAATGAAGCAAGTCAAGGAAATTAGTTTTCCCTGTACCGTTGTTGCCATAAATGACATTACATGTATCTGATAATTCAAGAGTCACCTCATGATAACTTTTAAAAAAATTGGCTTTTATATGATTTATTATCACTTATTTGGTGAAATTGTTAAAACGTATTGCGATATATATATTAATATGATTAATTTGTAGCTTTAGTCATCCTGAAGTACAGAACCTAAGAATACCCAAAGAATACCCAAAGAATAAATAAAGACAACAAAAATGACTAAGATCAAAAATAATGAATTTTATGTTCAGCACATACCTCAAATTTCAAATGGAAAAAACTAAAAGTACTAAGTGTCTGAACGGCAACTGTCTAATTTTATGAAATAGAATATTTTGGATG
>JAZGFD010000320.1:0-18088 GCA_036479115.1 Saprospiraceae bacterium
GAAATTATGGCAAAAGGCAATGCTGCCATCAAGGAAATATGTGGAGGCGGAATAATGACATGTAGATTTACTCATCTTTATCCAGATGGCCCTGCACCATATTACACCATTGTTGCAAAAGGGCAAACCAATAAAGAAATTGAGCAATGGGATACTATCAAAAAGATAGTGTCAAAAGCAATAATTGATTTTGGTGGCACCATTACACATCATCATGCTGTGGGCAAAGATCATCAACCTTATTATAAACAACAGAGTTCAAAAATATTTGCTACCACCTTATCCGCCGTGAAAAATACAATCGACCCAAAGTGGATTTTAAACCCTGATGTATTGATAGAAAGGTAAGTTTGGTTTTAATCTGATTGAATATTCACTTGCTAGAGTAACCTTTGAATTTGTGCTAAACTATTTTAGAAAATAGTGAATCTCGATTATATTACAATATCATCGAATTACCTCGTTAATGATTTAAATATGGTAGGAAAAGAAAGATTTTTTACTTAAAATTGACTCCATCTGATCGGGTACAAGCCCTTCTATTCTATCTCTAATAAATTTTATCTGTTAAAAAGATAACAATTTATTATCTCCTTGAATAATTCCTTGAATAATTGTCGAGTCTCAAAAGCATACCCCTGCGTAGTTACTTTAAATTTACAAAAGACCCAAATCCGATAATATATGATCTATCTTACTATTCAGTTCACTTACAGCACTTTCATAATCCTCACCTTCTTTCAATTTCTTATTTACACTACAATAAAACTTTATTTTGGGCTCAGTACCCGAAGGACGAGCAGATACTTTAGTACCATCAGCCGTAATAAACTGAAGTACATTAGACACTGGCAAATCAATAGCACTTAAAGTTCCATTTACCAAATCATAATCCTTACCTTCTAGGAAGTCTTTTTGTCTTATGACATCACCACCAGCAATATATTTCGGAGGTTTTCTCCGAAACCCCTCCATCATCTTTTTAATTTCCTCCGTTCCCTTCTTACCTTCTTTTTTAATAGAAATTAGCTTCTCCTGATAAAGGCCATGGTGCCAATGCAGCATTTTAAGAGCATCATACATACTTTGACCATTTTCTTTGTAAAAAGCACACATTTCAGCTAAGACACAGCAAGTGACTACGGCATCCTTATCTCTGGCATGGTCTCCTATTAAATATCCATAACTCTCCTCACCTCCAACAATAAACTCCTCTTTGTTTTCGAGTTTAGTAATAACACTACCTAAATGTTTGAATCCTGTAAGTGTATTATAGCATTTAACCTCATACCATTCTGCCATTTTATCTAATAAGTCACTGGTGACTATTGTTTTTACGATGTATTGTTTGCCCGTGATTTTTCCATGTTTCTTCCATGAATTCATTACATAATCAAAAATGAGCACAGCCGTCTGGTTGCCATTAAGAAGTACAAAATCGCCTTTATCATTTTTTACAGCTATACCCACTCTGTCAGCATCTGGATCAGTCGCCATGACGATATCGGCATCTACTTTAATGGCTTTATTGAGAGCCATAGTCATGGCTTCTGCTTCTTCAGGATTGGGAAATATCACTGTTGGAAAATTACCATCTGGGATCATCTGCTCTTCTACTGCAATCACATTTGTAAACCCCATTTTATTCAAAGCTAGAGGTACAGAAACTGCTCCTGCACCATGAAGAGGAGTAAAAACTATTTTCAAGTCCGACTGATTTTCAACTGCCTTCTTATCAAGACATTGACTCAATACTGCATTATGAAATTTATCATCAAAAGAAGCATCAATAATCTCTACTAAATCAGGATTTCCTTTAAAATTTACCTGTTCTAAAGAATCAATTTTTCTCACTTCCTCTATAATTTGTCTGTCTTCAGGGGTGACTACTTGACATCCATCCATTCCATAGGCTTTATATCCGTTGTATTCTCTAGGGTTATGAGAGGCCGTTAACATTACACCACTTTTACATCCAAATTGTCGGATGGCATAAGAAAGTTGAGGTGTAGGTCGCATTTCAAAAAAGAAATATACTTTGATGCCATTGGCTGTAAAAACATCTCTAGTTACTTCTGAAAGAATGTCTGAATTGTTGCGACTGTCATATGCAATGGCGACACTTATATTTTCACCAGGATAGGATTGGAGAAGGTGATTACACAGCCCCTGTGTCGCCTTGCCTATAGTGTAAATATTTACCCTATTTGTACCAGGCCCCATAATGCCCCTAATACCTCCAGTACCAAATTCTAAATCTTTATAAAATGAGTCTGAGAGTATATCAAATTCTTTATTATCGATAAGTTTTTGAATCTCATTTTTAGTAGTTTGGTCATAATTTCCATCCAACCATACTTGGGCTTTTTGTAAAATGCCATCGTCTATCATTAACATAATAATTACATCTTATATGTTGCGAATAAGGTATTGAAGTTGTTTAATAACGCAAGTTAAAAATAGCTGTAAGTGCTTGATTATCAATACTAATCTTTTTGAAGATTCGTAGCTAAAGCTGTAGCTATGCATCGAGAAAAAGATGAAGTATTTAGAAGCAAATCGTAGATGTGGCAACACAATCCAGATTCGCTTATACATGGCAATGGTTAAGCAATAACTTGCAAATAAATTAACAATCTGTTTTTAAACAACTTCATTAATTGTAAAAATACAAAATGATCAAATAGAATAAGAAATATGCATTTTTGATTCCATATTTTCAATTATTTCCTTTTTGATATTTCAAAAATATGATCTTCCTTTCAGCATCTTAAAACTGCGATATTACTTCATTACCTATAAAATAGTTCTTTGCTAAGTAAGTACCCAACATCTTGTGTAACCAGAAAGAATTGTCATCATTTTTGGTCAAATATGCCGCCAAATCACAACATACGCTGCTCTCCCAAAGGCGTTGCCCTTGGTTATTCTTTCAAGGGCGCTGCTCTTGACTATCAGCTTAAAGGCCTTCAGTCTTTGTATGATGATTACAATATTGAGTACTTACCAGACATTCCCAGTTTAGATGGGAAAGTTGGCAGTAAAGGGAATGTACCTCCTAATCAGAACCTGATTAAGAGGTGTTTCCCTAATACCCTTTACATTTTAGATGCTCCTAAATGCCTAAACTGAGAATTGCTGAGTACTTACTCATCCTGTTGATAACTCCCTGATAATATTGCATTTGCTGAAGGTCGCATATGGCACAGAAACCAAATGTCCACGTCTTAAATGTCATATAATAGCAATCACAACCTGTTCTCCCATTTATTCTATTTAGTGTCCGAACGGAAACTGTAGAATTTTATAAAATAGAATGTTTTGGATGAGAATTTAGTTTTTTGATATTCGGTGATGCCTGAGTATTAGTGTGTTGAAAAAAATCAAACTATCGCTTACAGAACCATTTCTAATATTGATGAGTTTTCGTTCAGGCACTATTTACATCCAAACGATCTTTTAATTGTAATACTTGACTGAAAATAAGCTGTCCGACAAAATGTTTACTTTTATTCAATGTTGTCTTTGTTTGTTATTCAACCCTTAGATTGCTGTCGCCTTGAAATAGATTTGATTCTTAATTTTTAATCGGACACCATTAATTTTTTAACTCAAAAGCACCCTTCTTAGAGGTTAAGTTCTTTGTAATGATGACAAATCATTATTTTCACTACATTATTTCATTTAAAACAAATTATACTATGGCGTATTTAGAACCCATTATTGGTGCTATAGCAGCATTCTTGTTAGGATTTGGCTGGTACACTTTTGCCTTTGGTAAGGTATGGCAAGCAGAAACAGGATTGTCTGATGAAGATGCTAACAAAGACATGGCTCGTACTCATGGCTTGGCTTTTTTAATGATGGTTGTGTTATCCTATGCCGTTAATATGTTTATCAATTATCATGATGTAGCTGAGCAAACTTTTACACATGGTGGATTTCACGGAGCTCAATTGGCATTAATGTATTGTGTGCCAGCTGTAGCAATCAATTATTTGTATCAAAGAAAGTCATTAAAACTTTTTCTTATTGATGCAGCATATATCGTGGCATTTATGGCGCTTTCGGGGGCAGTGATGGCAGCATTAAAATTGTCGTAATACTATTATAATTGCAAAATATTATGGATTAATTTAGACATCATCTCAATGTAGTTACATCTCAATGCGCTGATGTTCTTTTTATAATGTTTTTAACTAAATAGTGGTTGAACGAAATCTCATCAAAAACAATTCATTTTAGTCGCTACTCAAGTGGAGCCAATTTTGGATAAAGAAAGGGGGCCGCCTGAGTAGTTGCCTAAAATTTAGGCATTAGATGATACATATTTCTAGACTCATTGTCTTTTTTCGAACTCCAGCCTCCTATTCAGATGTTTGTCATAAAAGACCAAACGGTCTTCATACAACTCATAAAAACGCTCATTCTCACCATAGTATCTGTTGCTGGTATTTCGCCCTTTACGATAAGTATACCATTTATCGTACTGGTCTCGGTTATAGTTGTATCGCCTTACCTTTATTCCTCCTTTGTAGTATTCGATATCAATATTAACATCATGAGCTGCACAATACCAGCTCCCTGATATGCTATTGAGGTATCTATGTCGTCGTCTCTTAGGCAAGTAGCTATAATCGTCATAATTTTCTGCATCAACCCATCGATCATACCCATCATCAGTTTTTTCCATAATGAAGGTTCTTCTTCCATAACTTTTACGCCACTTTAGGCCATAGCCCGTAAGTTTAAGGGTATTTCCTTCACAATCATCGTAGTGTCTGTACCCTACCCGATCATATCTCACCCACTGAGATAAATGTCTAGAATCTAGTCTCTTTACAAGGATGCCTCTTCTTTTTGTCGGCTTAATTTTCAGCAATATTTCAGAACGGTAATCTTTCCACACGCCATAGATATCGCTACTTCTTTCAGGCGCGGAAAAAATGTATAGTGGTATCAAGACCAGTAATGCAAAAATTCCATTTTTTTTCATAATGCAAATTTTTATAGAATAAAATTAAGCTCAACTACTCAGATGGTGTGTGCTTTTGAGATCTGTCTACCAAACAGGCAAGTCAAAAAGTTGCATTTGTATTGTTAGACACAGACTCTTTTTGTATTAATGGCAGCACTATTACTATCTTATTTGTAACTACTCAGGTGGAACCTATTTTTGATAAAAAAAAACGCCCATTTGAGTAGTTACACTTATTTTATGTGTTAGTGCATCTCGATTATGTTGCCACATTTTCGATTTGAAGCATAAATTGCCTAAGCATAGTGATAAAAGAACTTTTTTAACCAAAATTGATATCACCTGAGTAGTTACAAACAAGTATCTCCTCATTGTTAACAATTAGTATTTGGTAAGATTACGGATATCAATTGTTAAAATATATGAAGGAAAGGTTAGGGTTTGGTTAGTATGCCACTATTGGAAATTGTACATAACACAAAAAGATTGCGTTCATTCCGAAAACTTACAAAATCAAAAAAATCTTTGGCGAACTTTCATTTTTATTCAACTCGCTGATACTCAGATATCACCGAATTTTAAAAAATGCAAATTTCATGCAAAACAGCTCTTTTTATGAAAAATGTTAATTTCTAGAGTAGACCCAATGATTTATTCACTTCCGATTTTATAACTGTCCCATACCGATCATATTATAATTAATTCCTCTGGCAGTGATGCTAAATTCTCCAATCACTTGTTCCACACATTATTCTCTCGATTCCTATCCATCATATGCCCCGTTGCATCAATATGTATAGATTGTACTGTCTTATCCACCTCAAATGAATAACTAGGATTAGTCCAGGGCCAATCCTCTAAGACAGACACTTTTACTGATGAGGCAAATTGCTTTTCACCTCTCATTAATCTGATAGGAATATAAAACAACTGCGAAGTACCGTCTTCAAAAGTGACTGTTACATCTAGGGGCATTGGCATTTGCTCTAGCTTCAATATATCAATTCTGGTCTTTCCATCTTTAGTTAAAACATCTCCTACTGCGTAATCAGCCATATCTCTACTGTACACAAAATATTCCTTAAACCAGTCCAATTCCAATCCAGATTCTAATTCCATAATTCTGAAAAAGTCATTGGCATTGGGATGTTTGAACTTCCAAGTATTAAAATATTTAAGGAGGGCAATTTCAAATGGTTCTTTACCCATGATGTACTGAAGCTGGGTAAGACAAGCTGCACCCTTAGTATATGCTGCTGTGCCGTATGCTTGATTTGTTTTAAAATGGTCAGAATGTGTACTAAGAGCCTGATCATTCCCTGTATTAGCAAATCTTACATAACCAGCAACAGATCTGATATGCGGATCGGCCACGTAATCACCTGGCACGAGTTTTTTCTTTCTCAGATAGTTCATAGTAGCAGCTGACCCCCATGAGGTAAACCCTTCATCCATCCACGAATACAAACTTTCATTAGTACCCAAAATCATTTGGTACCAACTGTGCATCCACTCATGCACACTTACTCCTATAAGACTTCCTATGCTTCTTTCTCCTGTGATCAAAGTTGCCATAGGGTATTCCATTCCTCCATCACCACCTTGAATAAAGGAATAAACGGGATATGGATATTTGCCAAAGTGAGAATTCATATAATTCAAAGCTTCATCCAAAATATTAGGCATTGCCTTCCAATTATCGGTTGTCTTTTCACCGGGAATGTAGACAAAATACACCTTGGTGCCATCGTGAAACACCTTACTATCCACCTGAAAATCCCTATCTGCCGCCCATACAAAATCATGTACATTCTCAGCTTTAAAATGCCATTGTATCTTCCCTTTCTTTGCTTTTGCTCTTTTTCTATCAGAATACCCCCGCCCTATATTATCGGCATTCTGAAGAACGCCACTTGCTCCAAGAGTATATTTTTTATGTATATTAATCTTTACATCAAAATCACCCCACACTCCATAAAACTCCCTAGCTATATACGGATTGGCATGCCACCCTTGGTAATCATATTCACATAATTTGGGATACCATTGCGCCATAGAATAATCCACGCCTTCGGCATTGTCCCTTCCATTTCTCCTAATCTGAACAGGTATTTGAGATTCAAATTCCATTTCCAAAGAAACCGTTTCTCCCAATCCAATACTTTTAGCCAATGTTACTTCCAAAATGGTACCTTCGATATGATACTTTAAGTCTTGGCCATCTTGTTTTAGACTTAACACTTTATGATAACCAATCTCATTGGGTTTTAATTTTGAGATTCTATCTCCTACCCTTCTATCTGGATCTAATATCAATCTTGACCTCATATCCATCATGCTATTGGGTTGGAATGCATTGAGATATAAATGATAAAATATTTTATTTAAAATATCAGGAGAATTATTGGTATAATTCACTTTCTGTTTCCCTTTATATTGATGCTTCTTAACATCAAAATCGATTTCCATCTCATACTCTACATGTTGCTGCCATCGATCAGATTGTGAAAATACACTCATTGAAAAGAGTAAAATGGCAATTAGGGAAGATAAACGTATAGTATTAATCATTAATATTTTTTTTTCTCAAAGCAAATAAATGGATAATTATTGTGGTGAAAGTAACAGTAGCCAACGGCTTTTTCATATCCAAGACGAAAATATAACTGATTAGAAGCATTATTAGTACTATAAGCATCTAATTCTTACGCTATCATACTCATAATCTAATGCAAAATCTTCTGCAAATAGACATAGCCTCTTCCCTACTCCTACTCCTTCACCTTGTAAAGCTGGTTGCACAGCCAAACGATGAATTACTAGAGGGTTTTTCGCTTTAAATGGCCATTTGAAGTTGCTATATTGTTTGTCCTGATTGTCATCTAATACAATGATACCTGCCTCTCCATCTTTAAGCACAATCTAACTTATCTTATTTTTAATATCCTTTTCAATGTTATGCAGTGTCTAGGCAGAAATTATCGAATTTTATAAAATAGAATACCGCCTTGTTCAGTCTCAAAATATTCATCAAATCCTACCCACCATTTAACACTTGACACAGCACTAGTTTCGAATATAATCTGAAAGTGAGATAGATACTCATGACCATAATAAGTACTCATTATCTTGTGTAACCAGGATGATTTTATCAATCATTTTTGGTCAAAATTGCCACCATGTTACAACACTTCACTACTCACAATCAAGGACGTTGCCTTAGGCTATTCAGATTAAAAGCCTTCATCCTTTCTATGATCATTACAATAATGAGTACTTACTGATCAAATACCAAAATTAATTTATAAAAGGATTAATAACTACATTTTGTAAAAAAAGAAGATTTCCAAGCTAAAATATTGTTTTCTCAATACTTTTCTAAAACATATTTCGTATTTTTATAATATATAAATCATTTATGATCAGACAAATACTAACTATTACAATATTTTCGTGCGTTACTTTCGTTGCAACTGGGCAAGTTTCCATATCCCAAGATCTTCCTAATTATTTTAATGAATCCCTCTATTTGCATGTAATAAGTAAGAATTCCCCTGGCCTCATTTCACTAAGAAAAGAATTAGAAAATAGTGATGAAATTGTCATCTCAGAAAACATTGTTGATTATCCATATCGGTCTAATATTCACGCCAAAAACTTAAAAAACATAAAGAATAAATCTACTATTCTCACCTTGATAAAAAGATATATAACCAATAAATATTATGCAGAGGCACAGCAACTGATTGCCCTTTTACAAGTATCAGATCTACCTATATATCAACAAGATTCTTATCAGTTTTACAAAGGCTATTTGTATTTTATACACAAAGATTTTTCTCAAGCCTTAAAAGTTTTTAATACTGCTGGCCTTTCACAAAAAAGATACAAGTACGAAAGCTTGTACTACGCCGCTTTTTGCAATATGTTCTCAGGAGAATACGAGGCTTCTCTTGATAAATTTTCACAACTCAATAGTAAAGGAAAATATCAAGATGATTTGCCTTACTATTCTGCGTTGATGAAATATAAAATGGGTGATTTCAAGGCAGTGATCACTATTCTAAAAAATGATTTAGACCATTCCAATAGTACATACATAGATGCCATGAGAGAGCTACTGAGCAGGGCATATTACAAAGAAAGCAAGTGGGATAAATTATCGGATGTTCTTTTAAGTGATAACAACTGTTGCAAAACGCCAGAGCAACACTACTTTGTAGGGTTGAGCTTGTATAAAAGAGGAATGGAAAATAAGGCCTTAATTCATTTGAGTAAGTCTACAAAAATGAAAACAGAGGAATCACAAAATGCACTCTTAGCAATTGGAGCAATTTATGCCAAGAAAGATGCGCAGCTCGCCCTTACAATATTTAAAGAAGCCGTGGAAATGCCATACAATACCGAGCTGAGAGATCAGGCTATTCTAGCTACTGCAAAGGTGTATGAGCAAATAGGCGAAAAAAATAAGGCATTGGCTATGTTAGATCGGCTGTCTACCACATCAAAGAGTTATGAAACAGCGCAGATGATCAAGTATAGACTCTTGTATACAATGCAAAATTTTGAAGGTGCGCTGTCGGTTTGGACAAAGATAAAAGGCAATAACAATGACAATGACGTATATCAGGAACTCGTATTTCGAATAGGACTAAAAGCCCATGAATCAAATGATTATAAAAAGTCAATTCACAATTTGAAGGAAGCCAGTTCATTAAATTCTGATTTACAACTTTCTGCTCGTGCTACTCATCTTCTAGCTAGAATCTACTTCGATGATGCTAATAATAATGAAGGTCTAAATACTGCTCTTGACAGGTATGATATTATAAATAAGATGCGCAAATCCAGAAATGTACTATTAGATTCTGAAATATACTATTTAAGGGGTTATGTGGCTATTGACCAGCAAAAATATTCTGAAGCAATCTCTTCTTTCCAAACAGCAAAAATAGCGCTTCTAAAGGCTTATAAAATTAGAAATCAACCCCAACATGAACAAATGTATGAAGACATATTACTGAGAAAAGCAGACTGCTATTTAAGAATGGGATTGAAGAATCAAGCTGAAGAGCATTACACTTTGGCTTTTGACCATAAGGTAGATCAGGGAGATTATGCATTGTATCAAAAAGGTAAAATTGAAGATTTACAGAATGAACCATACTTACAATTGGCAACATTCGAACTGCTAGAAAAAGAATATCCAAACAGTAAATACCTAGCCGATGCATGGTTAAAAAAAGGAAATGTATTGGTAAAACTAAATAAGCAAAAAGAAGCTTATGATCAATTTGCAAGTTTATATCAATCTACTTTATCAAATGACTTCCAAAAAATTCAGGCTTTATCATATCTGGGCTTGCTTACTTACAATCAAGGGGATGTAGAGACAGCACTGAGTTTTTATAAAAAACTTTTGGAAAGACCTGGCGTAAATAGCGACCAAAGAGAGGAAGCATTGGTAGCTATTGAAGAAATATACCTGAAAGACCTACAAAATTCAGATGGCTACTATTCTTTTCTTCAAAAGATTAAATCTGCAGTACATATAGATAAAGAGTCAATTGAATTTAACCTTGCCATGGACGTTTTAAAAACAGACAAATTAAGGGGAATAAAAAGGCTTCAAAAATACATTTCTGATTTTCCAAACAGTAAAAATAATATTACTGCTTTAAAAGAAATAGCAAAGGCATATGAAGCGACAGAACAACATTACGAAGCAGTAACAGCCTACAATAAACTAATAGAATTTTCTCCGAGAAATAAAGAAATGGGTCTAGTAAGGATCATTCACAACTTGAGTATGACTGATAAACATGTAAATGAATATTTGAATTACAATCAAAAGCTTCTAGAAGGAAATTTTAACCAGAAAAGAAATGACCAAATTTATGCCAATATAGCCAAAGCCGCTATTAAAACGGAACAAGCTATAGCCTATCATAAGCATATAACAATTGCGCTAAATGGTAAAATTTTAGATACAAATCAAAAAGACATCATACGGCTCGCACTCGTAAAAGAGTACTTAGTAGAAAAAAAATATGCTGCCTCCAAATCACATCTCCTAGTATTAACTCAAAGTAGCAATAATGCTATAGCCGCAGAATCTATGCATCTGGTGGCCCAAAGGCTCATGCAAATAGGAAAATATAAAGAAGCACATAATCTCGCTAAAAAATCAGTGATAAAAAACAGCTCTGACAAAGCTTTTATTGCAAGAGTGATATTCACTCAAGCAGAAATATATTTTTTTAGTGGCGACCTAGAAGCAGCTTCATCTGCCCTTCAAGTTTTAAAAGAACACAGGGACTTGGCTCCGTCATTCTTGCAAGAAAGTGATGAGCTTACTCAAAAGATATTACAAAGGAGAAAAGAAATAAATGAACAGAACAACCCAACCATCTCACTACAATTCGGAACTCATGAATAGATTTAACATACTTCTTATCATTTGTACATTTCTGAATGTCAATGGGATTGCACAAAATGCTACACTATCTGATCTAGAACTACAAGTAATAAAATCATATCAGTTTGATCTTAAAGAGAGCAGGCCTATTTTGTCGAAAATAGAAGTAATAATTCCTGAAATAGCTTTTAAACCTTCAAAAATTATCGTAGACCTCCTTCCAGTAAAGTTAGAGGATGTCACCTATTCTATTAAACCTCTCGCTCACCTTCCTCAGTCTTCTAAATATTACAAAGGATATGCCTCAGCTAGTTTTGGGGCATTTCAAAACTTAGAATTAGAGGCTTCATACAGACATCAGGCTCCTAATTATTTTATGTACGGCATTGAGGCAAGCTACATCAATATTGACGATAAATCCATTACAAATAAAAACAGAAATAATAAAAGTGGGTCAGGCTTTTTAAGGTATTATTTAAAGCCTACATTTTGGCTACAGTATAAGGCAAAATATAGATTTGACCAGATAGGAGTCTTTGGTTTTATTGAATCAAACAAACCAATTTTTCAAAATGAAACCAAATCGGAGCATTATAATAGAAACCAACATAATATCAGTTTTTTCAAGAAAATTAAAAAAATAGGTACTGCTATTAATCTAGATAATTCCATCTCAACTACTCGAAATATTTTAATAAGAGAAAAAGAGCACTTGCTGCGTAATCATCTTTCTATTAAAACTAGTTTTACAAGAACATTCTCATTAGATATCAATTCTGAATATCTTCGTCAAATATCTACATTAGATGGATCAAAAGGCTCATATCTATGGAACAATAGAGTCATTCTAACATTTAAAAGACCGAATATCGGGGCTAAAATAGAAGGCCTTCTTTCATTGAGAAAGAAAACTAGAATTCTACCTGAAGGAGAGTTTTATGTAAAAGGAAAAGCACATTCACTCACATTATTCTATCGCAACAATTTAGTATTTAACACTTTAAATACTGATTTAGATGAAATTTTTCTCATAGATATCACCAATTATTCGTCCTCTGTAAGCGAATATTCATCTTACGGCTTTGAGTATGAATTTGATGTAAAAAGTGCACAACAGCTAAAGCTAACGGTTTCAAAAAATAAAAATGTTAATGAACAAATTTGGATAAACAGTGCCAACAATAGTCAATATTTTTCATTCCAATTATTGGATTATTCATTCTATAATATTAGTATGAAATATAGGATATTCATTCTTAATAATCTCAGCTTCAGCCAAGGAATAAGTTATCTGTACTTGCAAGATATTGGAATTTCAGAAATTCCACATTTTCAAAAATATAATATTTCAAGTAGTTTACGATTTGCATTTCGTAAGCTAGAAGTAGCGGCTTCATACAAAATAGGAGACAAAGTATATTTTCCTGCTTATTTACCAGATTTTGATATCACATCAGAATATCAACATGATATCAGTGCAGAATTGAAATACCAATTATCTAAAACTGTTAAAGTTTCAATATATGGCATTGATCTACTAGACAATCGGTTTGAATCATTTGCAGGGTATAAAGGGTTTGGAAGAAGAGTGAAAATTGAGCTGTTCACTAAATTCTGAATCAATAATTGCAAACAAATCACAATTTGATATTCTTGCAAAGAAACAAGGGAGCATTACACTAAGTATGGATTAAATGAAATCAGGTTTTTTTGACAAAAATAGCAGAAATTAACGCTAATATTAGTGCTGCAAATATAGATGACAATATTGTCATTGGTAATGCTGCCCATGAAAAAGGGAAAGTAGCTAATGGTACCTCTCCAGATTCTATTCTTTCATGTAATTCTTCCATTTCTACTGCCATTTCTTCTTCTGAAGCTCCTGCTAAATTCATTGCCATTTTCAATGTTGCTTCTTGGGTTTCAAGTGTATATTTTTCGAATGCTTCTTCTATTTTCTCATTCCCATTATACATGGCGACTGATGACACCGATGAGATAGTATTTCCTACTATGGCTGCTACAAATAAATACTTTAACGCTTCACCATAATAAAGTGTATTATCACCTTCTGAAGGTCTGATCATTTTACGCCCTAGTACAATAAATATTATTAACCCAACTACCATACTGCCAAGCATTATCTTCCAATTAAACATTGATTCTAATCCCATAATCATAGGGTAACCTAGTCCAATTATAGTACTGATAATCCCGTAAATACCACCAAGTTTTAGTGCGTTTTTCATTCTAAATACTTTTGTTGTAACATCTCAGATGGAACCAATATTGAAAAAAAGTTCTTTTCTAACATGTTACAGATATTTTCAATGCAAATAGAAGATATCGCGACATAATTGAGATTTATAAACCTATAAAATAGGATAGTAATCTCCCGACTATTCCATCTCAAATGAGCTTTATATGATACAACAACAACAAATATATTACCTCAAAAGCGCCAAACTGAGTAGTTATCTTCTATTTTTCATGTAATGTAAGTAATATTTAAGACCTATTCTTCCTTTGGCATGTACGAATAGAGCATTGTTGTCAAACAAAGTCTATTTTTCATCTTCTTTTTCAATAGCTTAAAAAGTAGCACAAATCACATAATCATTTGGGTTAATAACGCCATTTCAATTCTCTATTACTATAAAGAATAAAACTCGTATTTGGGCGCCGATGTCATTTATAATCAACTTGGTTTAAAGCATAGTAAGTACTCAATATCTCCTGTAACCAGGAAGATATGTTATCATTTTCAGTCAACAATATCGTCAAATCATAACAATGGCTACTCATCTAAGGACGTTGCCCTTGGTTATTCCGCCTTAAAGTCATTCAGCCTTTCTATGCTGATTACAGTATTGGGTCCTTATAAAGCATATACTTAAGTAGTGTCTGGACGAAAAATGTCGAATTTTATGAAATAGAATATTTTGGATGAGAATTTAGATTTTTGATATTCCGTGATGCCTGAGTATCAGCGAGTTGATAAAAATTAAAATATCGCCGAAAGTTTTATGCAGAGTCTGTTGAAGTAAACCATTTCTAATTTTGATAAGTTTTCATTCTGACACTAAGGATCTCATTTTTATACTTTTGTCCATGTTGTTTCTAGATTCACTCTTCTCATTTATCCAGTCTATTATCACAGAGCGAATATTGAAATAAAAAAAGGGTTCTTTCTTTCATATTTCACCCATTATTGATACAATTCGATGATTAGGCAATAAAAATCGAGATTTCATAACATATGAAATAATCTTAATTTGGCAATAAAATAATAAGTTAGCTGCTTGATTAGTAGAAAGCCTTTAAAAACGCCCTCCTAATCGTAACCCATTATTTTATTATTCTAAAAGGAAAACTGCTCACTGTTCCGTCGCAGTTCTTACAATTTTCTTTATCTAAAGTTAGAATGTGTTTTCCAATATCAAGGCTATCACTATTTATATAACACAATAGTCCTTTTTCATGCATGTTGGGATGAACATAAAACTGGCAATCTAATCTGTCATTAATAATATTACCATTCATTCTAATAACATTAAAAGAGAGAATTCCGTCAATAATCGTTTTTAGCTTGTTGTTTCTTATTTGATCTATTTGTTGGTTATAATTCCTGCCTATTTCTTCAGATAGATTTGGAATATCAGAATCAGTATAATTTTTATATCGATCGTAAATAGTTTTATCCGATTGCATTTTCCCTTCATACTCTTTTTTTCTCACTGAAAGTCTCATTATCCGTAATTCTTGGGCTTTTTGTTTAATTAGAGATAATTCTAAAGTATCTGCAACTGTGCGTTTTTTCCAAAATTTAAAACTCACATCCTTATTTCTCAAAGGAGTAACTCTCTTAAATGCTTCTTCCATTCTTTGATCATCGCCTTCTCTGTTTTCGATGAATAGCTTAATCATTTCTCCTTGTTTTATTTCATATGCATGGAGGCTGGCATATCTGATTTTTTTCTTAATTGGGTTTTCAATATTTCTTGCAAAAGTGATCATGTGCTCATATCTCAAATCATCGTAATGATTCCAGTAAATGGCTTGATCTGAATCTTTGTGTGGTGATCTTGAATCTGTTAGATCAGGAAATAAGGGATACTTTTCGAAATAGATCATCTTTCGTCCAAAAAGAATAATCATGGTATATGGAATGGCAAGAAATATCAGTTTTCTTGTATAACGATTATCCATAAAATTAAGAAGAAGTGGCCTTGAAATAAAGGAAAGTGTAACAATAGAAATGAATCTATATATATAAAGAAAAATACGTGATACCGTTTTGTCTTTTATTTTCTTAAAAGCTCCAAGTGTGAAAAAATCAATGAGTATCACAATGACAATAACAGAATAAATCAAGGTTAAAATACCCATGAACATATTCGATTGGCCTTCTGGTAGGTTTAAAAAACCAACAAATTGTACAAAGACTACAAGACCCAAAAAAAACATAATTACTGAAATCAGAAGAAAAAATAGTAAAAAAGTAAAAGAAAAAATAATGCTACTGGCTCTCTCTAATTTTTCAATATAATCATCAAAATCACCTACATTTTCCTTATAAAAATCTGTAAAAGTATCAGAGTACTTCAGTGCATCATAGTCAATATCACCTGATACATAGCGCAGCCCAATTGCTCCGATCCAAAATCCTCTGAGGATTATATGAATCAAAAGATTGGTTAAAAAAACAGCCCATCCTGACCAAAGAACCCACAAAAGAGGTTTTAAAAAAAGCCTTATTGAGCTCACAACTTCTACCTGAATGTAATAGTCTAACCGATAAAGTATGCTCTGTGATTCCCATATACCAAACAATGCCAAGCCTGATATCAACAACTCTAGCTGCCAACTCTCTTGTTGTAGTTGTTCTAACCACTCTTTTAAAAAAGACTTTTTGCTTTTTTCTTCCTCACTCATTTTATTAATATTTATATTGCTGATATTGCTGCCATATTTATCTCGGTAATAGATTGCTTTCTAGCTTTCTCAAGATTTGCCATTCTTTTTTGAAACTGTCCCATCGCATAAATGGAAAATGTATCAGGATTTATTCCGAAAGGGATTACTTCAAAATCTTCATATGTTTCTTCTATGATCTTCATCACCAAGGGGAGCAACTTGTTCATTTGGTCTTGAATCGCTTCCCATACCTCATTTCCATTTTCTGATATTAGACGAGCTAAAAGATATAGCCCATAAGCAATATGACGCGATTCATCTTGCTTTAGTTTTCCAATAAACTTCATCATATTGGGCATAATATTATTCTTATAAAGAGTCTCATGAAAAACGAAATATCCTGTTTCTGCCAAAGTGCCTTCTATGATCATATTGTAGGTGACAGACGCCCGGGCTATGTTAACTGGAGAAGGATCATGATTCAAAATATGTAAGGAATTAGGGAGTATCTCATGAAAAATTGTTTTATAACTCGGTACTAAATGGCTTTCCAAATTTTGGCTACCTATGTCTACCACTTCGCTCAGAAAGCGATTAAATCCATCGACATGTTTGGCTTCTTCCCATAAAAAAGAAGTGAGATACATCTCTTCTTCTAACCTGCCTTCTTTAGCAATCGCCATGATTAATGGCAATAAATCTAGGGTAACCGCCTCCTCTCCTGCTTGAAATTGAGCAAGGGTATTCATCATGCCTTTCTTCTCATTGGCTGTGAGGTTGTCCCAATCCATTTTATCAGCAGCAAAATCAAAGTCATTGGGGTTCCAGATACCATAAATTTTAGCTTTTTCCCATAATCTCATCGGGAATGAGTCGCGATTAAGGCCTGTACCATTAATGGTCTGATAAGTAGTGCGTTTCATACTTTTTAAGATTCTTTTCGTGGAAAAGATAAAGAGAATAGTCTAAAGCAAAAAAGATCCTAATCTTTTTGTCAATTCATTATTGAGTTCACTTCGAAAACTTATAAAATTAAAAAAATTACTTCGACAAGCCCTGTATAATTTTTATTGGCGAACTTTATATTTTTCTCAATTCTCTGATACACAAGCATCACTGAATCTCAAAAAATGCAGATTCCATGCAAAACAATTTCTTTTGTAACTACTCAGGTGGTGTGCTTTTGAAGCAAAAATTACATTTTTTTTGATAGACACAAGCTATTTTCGCATTAATACGTAATCCAGAATTGAACCTGAAGGGTTCATATCATTTTAAAAAATAGACGATCATCGGTACATACGATCCCGACAGGGTCGAATTTCTTCAATAGAAGAATACCCTACGAATATTAAATTCCTACAGGATTTGTTTTTGAGATTGTTGTGTTGGAAAAAACCGAATAAGTATTCTTCATTGATAACCTATAAATGTTAAATCCATACAGAATTTGTGTATGAGTTTGTTGATTTGGAATAAATCGGATTAATCTTCTTCATCATTAACCTATAAATGTTGAATCCTTTCAGGATTTGAGTATGGGCGTGTTGGTTTGAGAAAAATCGGATTAATATTCTTCATCATTAATCTATAAGTGTTAAATCCTTTCAGGGTTTGTTTTTGAACCTGTAGGGTTCGATTGTTTATAGAATATGAACACATTTGTATGTGCGACCCCGTTGGGATCGTACCCCTAGATTTTATCTTTGAGTCCACTCCGGAAACAGACATTTTTCACAAAATAAGTTGTTTTGGATGAGATTTACATTTATTGA
>JAZGFD010000321.1:0-9112 GCA_036479115.1 Saprospiraceae bacterium
ACTTGTCTTAAATTGTCTTTTTAGCTGAATTATTGTAATTCTCAGCAAGAATATTCAAAGAAAATAAAGTAAAGGTGATGGTTAACCCTGGGAATACAGCCAACCACCAGGCACCAAAATCCTCTCTGCTCTGCTTTAACAGCCCGCCCCAACTGGGCAAATCAAGAGGCAATCCAAGACCTAAAAAAGAAAGTGTAGACTCTAAAAGAATGTTTCCAGAAATTAAAAAAGCCATCGAGACCAATAGCAAGTGTAATATATTTGGCAAAATATGCTTCCAGATGATGCGAGCATCTGACAAACCCATCATCTGGGCATTAATAATAAATGTTTGATTTTTCACCTCCAGCACTTCGCCCCTAACCAGCCTTAATATTCTGGGCCAGCCCAATGTACCAAGTAAAAAGGTGGTAGTCCATAGGCCTTGTCCTTTTAAAAAGGTGATGACTGTAAGAAGCAAAAAAAGCTTTGGCACCGCTCTGAATATTTCTGTAAAGCGCATAACTATGCTATCAAGGGGAAAGGAAATATTACGTGAAAGAAATGTCGATAAGTATTTAATACTGAAAAAAATAAAAATGCACCCAACCAATATATAGAATACAAATCTGGGATAACTGAATACCAATTTTTTAGCAGTGACAACCCATGACCATTCATGGGCAAAAAAAGTGATGAGGGTTATGGTTATAATTACAATTAAAATGTTAAGTGGATGGAGCTTTAATGTTTTATTGCCATAATATGCCGAAGCAATACCCAGGATGGTACCAAAAACAATAGACAGTAGGCTGGCAAAAAACCCGAGTAAAAGGGACGTCTTACTGCCATGAATGAGAATAGAGGCCACATCTCTTCCTCTTCCGTCAGTGCCCAAAGGATGGATTCTTTCTGTACCTTGATAGACATCTAAAAAACCCGGAGGCTCAAAGGTATTGTTTCTTTCTCCTATATTATTTGGCCCATATTTTACTAACATCCCATGATTAGGATGGGCCATCCAACCAGCACACAATGCCGAAAAAAGCAAAATAAAAAGGAAAGAAATGGCCAGTTTAGAACTTTTGGATTTAAACATTTCGGCTCAAAATAAAAAATCCATCTCAATGCCTTAAATTATTGTCGGTTTCTTTTTTTAATTTGGATTGTAACTACTATAGAGTACTGCAAACAGCAGTGATGCAAATTTACAGCCCAAACTGTTCTGTAAGATGCCATTGATAATGCTTGTAATGAAAAGTAGCCAGTTCGTCAGGAGTAAGGCTGCCCAACATTGGATTGTATATATTATCTGTTCTGCTACTTAGAAAGTTTTTTAGCTTATTTATGGCTTCGGGCAATTCTGCTTTTGCTCGCTCTAAGTTTTGATATTTACAGGGCTTTAGGTCGGCAGCGGTCTTGTCTGAAGGCATGTACTTGAAGTTTGACCCTTTTTGTATAAATCGCATAAAGCCGCGTTGTTTATCATCCAATTCTTCAGGTACAGGACTAAAATGTTTTGCAGTAGATTTGGTCACCCATATCAAATGCTCTATCATATGTTGTGCAGTCATAAGTCCAAAAGATGGCATATGGTCTTCGGTAAGTTTATTGACAAGTAAGGAAATTGTATTTTGAAAATAATCTTGATGTTTCATCTTAATGGTTTTTTAGTTTAATTCAAAATGTCGCATAAAGCCTAATGATTGAGTGGTCTTTTGCAAAAGGTCTCCTGACCTCTTTGCGAAAACGACAAATTGAATTGCACTCTGTTTTTAGAATTGCGATATTATAGTAAAAGAATCAAAAGATCGTTTCATCTGTTTAAGAATTTTAAATTCTTATTTAATTCTCTAGCTGGCAACTATTTAGAAGATGTAGCAGCGTAAGAGCTATTTTTTAGCCAAATTTGATGCCTCCAGGGTAGCTACCCTTAGCTTTTCTTCCTTTTATCCTTCATGATATCAATTATTATGACCACAGCAAAAACCAATGCGTTGTTATTACCTGGTTCGATTTGTATATTATAGGTGTCAGCAAAGGCAGGAAATTTCTTTGAGACAGAAGCGTACTTGTATTCCCCTTTGTAAAAATTATACTCATGTCCCCAAAAATTGCCTTTTACATAGAAAGCTTTTGAATCAGTAAGTGACTCTACAAATATCTCTGATCGTACAGATAATCTGTTTTTGAATAATCTATAAGAAGGCACACCATTTTCATGAATAAAAAACTCTTCTTTCCATGAGAAAAGTTTTTTATGAAACTGATAAGTCACATTACCCAAAGAATCAGTCAAGGTAGTATGCTTTCTAAACGAAAAAACTTTGCTTTTACCAATATACTCTTCGTGGCCAAGATCATCAGTTACAATGTATTTACCTCCGAATGAAAATGCTTTTTGCTGAATTTTGAAATGCTTCATTTAATTGTTTTAAAAAAAAAGTAACTACTCACGTGGTGTGCTTTTGAGATAAAAATTGCCATTTTATTGCTAGAAATAAGCCATTTTTTATATTAATAGGAGCACTATTACTAACTTATTTGGTGTGTTAGTAAATCTCGATAATGTTGCCACATCTTCGATTTGAGACAGAAATTAACAAAGTACAGTGATATAGTAACCATTAAAAAATAAGTTAGACAATTTATACTTCTTTTACGACCAGAGCTTGGCTAAGTGACCTATTTATAATTTTGATGAGTTTTCGTTCAGCCACTAAGTAAGTCACAAGGGCATTAACAGTGCAAATAGATGTTTATACTGTTCCGTTTCATCCCTTTATCGAAATGAAAAAGAAACCAAATTTTGAATGCTTCATTTCAGAATCCAAAACTACGCAGAACCAATCTAGAAATCACTACTTTTGACTCCAGTAGAAATGAACTGGAAATTGCCTAACATAAAGAAAATTTGGGATAGCAAGATAGAGCGATCATGGCTCAAACTATTGGCCTATACTCTTTGGGCAGGAACTATAGGTGGTATGGTTTTCTGTTTTATCCTTTTTTATATTTTTTCACGAGGAGAATTGCCATCTTTTGAACAATTAGAAAACCCTCAATACGATCTGGCATCAATAGTATACAGTGATAACTTGACGCCTTTCGGCAAATATTATATCGAAAACAGAGAATTTGTAGATTATGAAGACCTTTCTCCGCATTTGATAAATGCTTTGATTTCTACAGAGGATATAAGGTACCATTCGCATTCGGGTATTGACTTTATTGCCTTGTTTAGAGTTTTGTTTAAAACAGTACTAACTGGAGACAACAATTCTGGAGGAGGAAGTACCATCTCACAACAACTTGCCAAGCTGCTCTTCAAAAGACAGTCTTTAGGAAAAGGGACAATGGTAAAAATTAAAAATTTACTGCGTGTAAAATTCAAGGAGTGGATAACTTCTGTGCGGCTTGAAAAGCAATACACCAAAGGAGAAATCATAGCCATGTACCTTAACAAGTTTGAGTTTATTAACGGAGCCCATGGCATACAGGCCGCTGCACAGATATATTTTAGTAAAGACCAAAAAGACTTAAAGGTACAAGAAGCTGCCACCTTGGTGGGTATGCTCAAAAACCCATCGAGATACAACCCTATAAGATTTACAGAGCATGCTGAAAACAGAAGAAATACTGTGCTTTACTTATTGGCAAGAAATAATAAAATTAGCAAAGTTCAGAGAGATACACTTGTGTCTAACCCTCTAGATATGTCAGCATTTAATAGGACTACTCATGTGGATGGCCATGCGCCCTACTTTAGAAGTGAATTGACAAAATGGCTTAAAACTCTTTTCTCAAAAAATGAGAATAAAAAATTAGACGGCACTACTTATGATATATATCGGGATGGTCTTAAAATCTATACCACTATTAATTTGAGCTATCAAGATCATGCCGAACAAGCTCTGAAAACCCATATGGCCAAAATCCAAAACAGATACTGGAGAGTATGGAAGAGAAAGAACCCATTGACATATCAAATGGATAAAACTGATCCTGCGGACAGTCTTAAAATGGCAGCTTGGCAGACTACTGTAGACCGACGTATCAGAACATTGAGTGAATATTCATTTTTATTCGATCAGCATTTTTCTTCTCTCTCAAAAGAATCTGATGAAAATTTTGGCGTAAGCTTAAAAGAACCAACCCTAAGACAACTTATAGCCAATAAAAAATATGTAAGCCAAATAGATGAAGAAAAAAAGCCAAATTTTGTGAAACTTTTATCATCACCATTGTGGGCCACTATAAAAATCCAATGGGATAAATTTCATGCAGAGTTAGAAACCGTTCTTAACATCGAAAAAGAAAGACCTGTTTTTGCATATAATGAAGAGGGTTTTGAAGTAAAAGATCTCACGCTTTTTGACTCTCTTATGCACATGACCCGAATTATGCAAAGTGGGTTGTTGTCTATCAATCCTTCTAACGGACAAATAAAAGCATGGGTAGGCGGGGTAGACTTTAAAAATTTTAAATACGATCATGTTAACCTCAGAAGGCAAGTAGGTTCTACGATTAAGCCTTTTGTATATAGTACCGCTATTGGTGTTCAGGGCCTTTCTCCATGTCATGAGTATGATGATTTACAATACAGCATTGCTCCTGGTGATGCCAATTTTAATGTATCAAAAACATGGACACCCTCCAATGCAAATGGCTTATTTACTGGCAACAAATACAACCTATACCAAGGGCTTTTGTACTCGAAAAATTCTATTACCGTGCGTATTGTGAAAGAACTGGGTACTATAGAGCCCATTAGAGAGCTACTTGACAATGTAGGAATAAGTAAAAGCGAAACACTTTATAATGGTCGGTTATTAATTCCAAGGGTACCATCCATTTGTTTGGGTTCGGTAGACCTTTCGGTAATGGAAATCACAGGGGCTTATACCACCTTTGCCAATAATGGAATATATTCTAAACCTTCTTTTATAGATCGAATTGAGGATAAAAATGGAAAGATAATTTACCAGTCAACAATAGAGCAAAACGTGGCTATAAACCCCTTTTATAATGCAGTAATGCTTGATATGCTTCGTAATAACACAGGAAGTGGGCTGGGCCTCAAGAGCCAAAATGGGGGAAAAACAGGAACTACTAATGATTATGCGGATGGATGGTTCTTGGGTATTACCCCTACTTTAGTGACGGGCATATGGGTAGGAGGTGATGAAAAATGGGTAAAATTTTACACCCTGGATGATGGCCAAGGTTTTGTACTGGCAAGACCGATATTCATGGATTATATGAAAAGATTAGAGGCAGATGAAAACTGTGGATATGATTCAGGAATAAAATTCAGAAAATCACCAAACAACATCCAAGATTTTATAGATTGTGATAGATATAAACGAGGTGAACCAGAAGACGAGTTTGCAAAAACAACAGATGAAGATCTACAATTTGACGAATTTGATGAAGATGAGTTTGGTCAGGATGAATTCTTAGATGAATTTGAGGAAGAGATCATCGAAGAACCCATGGATACAATAGGATTATTATAAAACTAAAAATAAATAAAATGAATGCTAGCAAAGCCAATTTATTAAATGCCGCGATACTTATTATAATAGGAGGATTGGGAGCATATGTTACTCAGCTTGCCTCATATACTGCTTTAATTCCAGTGGTAGGAGGGTTGATCCTTTTGGCATGTCAAAAGGGAGTAACTTCTGAAAACAAGATAGTTGCTCATATTGCTGTAGTTGTGACCTTACTTATGGTATTAGGAATTGTAAAACCATTTATGAGTGCAATGGGTGATGGAGATACAATGGGAATGCTGCGAACAGGGTTGATGATTATAACTGGCCTTATTGCCATGGTGTTTTTTATAAAAAGTTTTAGAGATGCCAGAAAGGCACGAGAAGCTCAAGATGCTTGATGAACATAGGTTTTGAAGCAAAAAGACTATTTAAAAATAAATCTGGCTTGGGAGCGTACAGTCGCTCCCTAGTCAGACATTTAATACTTTTTTATCCTGATCTAAATATCCACCTTTATACTCCTCCTTTTGTAGAAAGAGAGGACACTCTATTTTTTATCAACCACGAGAGAATATCCGTTCACATTCTGCCTTATCCATCATGGGTATGGCGTTCATTTTTATTGCCGATTTTTGCTAAAAAACATCACCTTGATGTGTTTCATGGTTTAAGTGCAGAACTTCCATTGTTGAAATTTTCAAAAAAAACAAAAACCATTCTAACTATACATGATGTGATATTTATGAGTCACCCAAAGTACTATTCTATGCTTGACAAGTGGATTTATCAGATCAAACTAAAACATGCAATTAAAAAAGCAGATCAAATAATTGCTATAAGTAAGTTTACTAAAAAACAGGTTGCGGAATATTTTATCACCAAAAAGCCCATCACTGTAATATCTCCTATTATTAACCGTCTTTTCTCACACCCATCACACCATCTTAAACACTCAGAGTTTGAGGCTCTTTATAACTTGAGAAAGGGATATTTTTTATATGTGGGCAGCTTAAAGGGAAGGAAAAATACGAGAATATTACTAAAAACTTTGGCAATAATCCCAGAAGAAAAAAAGAAAAAACTTGTAATTATTACCAATGATTCTGCTGTAGAGTTTCTATCTGATGCAGTAAAATATAATGTGGAAGACTGGGTGCGTGTAGAAAAAAAGGTAAATGATAGAACACTATCGCTATATTATTCTCATTGTAGTGCTTTGGTATATCCTTCTTTGGTAGAGGGTTTTGGCTTACCTATAGTAGAAGGAATATTTCATAGTGCTATCGTGGTTTGTTCTGATCATCCGGCACTCAGAGAGGCTGGGGGGGCTGTAGCAGAATATTTTAACCCCTATAATGAAGAAGAGTTAGCTTGTTTACTAAGTAAATTGTCATATTATGAAAGAAAAAGTAAAAAAGCTACGTTATCTCATCTGAACACATATAACCCAGTCTTAATATGTGGTGAATTGATGAAAGTTTATGCTCAAGAACGGTAAGGAAATAGAAAATAATGTAGGGCTAGGTATGATAATGAAAAAATTAATGTGCGTGATTTTTATTGCACAGTTTGTTTTCTCAATGCAGCTTACGGCCCAAAACAATTATAGCCTCAGATTTGATTTGGCCAGTCTTGATACTACTACTAAAATAGCATGCTATTATGTTCAAATCGCCAATTTGGGCCCAAATGAGTGGGCATTAGGAGGGGTAAATCTAAATATCCTTTATGATTCTAGTGCAGCCTGCTATATTGATAGTAGTGCAGAAATAGTGAATAATGAGAACATGGATTATGCCTTGGGCTCTACACAATCAACTAAAATATCTGCTCCGGCAGAACTAAGTGGAATACCATTTTTTAATACCTTAGGATACCTTAGAATTAGTATAATAGTTAACCCAGTAAGCTCGGGGCTGACTTTGCCTCCCGATAGCACCTATGTTTCATTTTTTAAGCTTTGTTTTGATATTGTACTCCAAGACATTACAGACCCCAACACTTGTTTTCAAATGAGCTTTCTAAATGAAGACTTGAAACAAGATACCACAATTGGTTTTCCTGCGGATATAGTACAAGAACACATCATTAATGGACTAGGAGGTGATGTATTGCCAGGAGTAAATATTGATCTTATACCCAATCAAAGTCTAAGCTCGTGTTTCGTATTAGAAGAAAATTCTGAAGATATATGTTCTGATGGAATTGATAATGATGAAGATGGGCTGATAGATTGTCAGGATTCAGAATGTGCCAGTTTTTGTCCGGAAGACAATAGTACCACTTGTAATGACGGAATCGATAATGATGGAGATGGAATGATAGACTGCATGGACGATTCTTGTTTAACACAAGAGGATTTTTTTACGCCCAAAGGGCCAGATAGTTGTCCAGATTTGAACAATGGTCAATTGGTTTTTTCATTTAAAAGTGACGAAATCGAATTAAGTATAGATGGAGGAATGACTTATATAGATGATACAATAATTAGCAATTTAAAAGCAGGAGCATATATCGTTTTTTATAGAAATAAAAATACAATGTGTGGGCAAGAATCATTCTTTAGCCCTGTGGTGCTAGATAATGAGGTAATGTGTGAAAAAGACACTACCGAAGCCAGTATAGCAGACTGTTCTGATGGAATAGATAATGATGAAGATGGCCTTGCTGATTGTCAAGACACAGATTGTGCAAACTTTAGTTTTTGTATGCCAGAGGAAGAAAACATCGTCTTTGTGCCAAATGTGTTTTCCCTGAATAGCACTGGTATTAATGGACAATTGATGCCATTGATAAAAGATAATAAAGTGATCCAAATCTTATCCTTCGCCGTATATGATAGGATAGGAAACAGGGTATTTCAAATAAAAAATGTAGCCAGCAATGATCCCGCGCTTATGTGGGATGGTAGTTGGAATAACCGAAAAGTGTCCTCTGGAGTATATGTGTATCACATTAGATTGGATAATAATGGCCTGTTACAAACTTTTACAGGAGACATAACAGCTTTAGAATAAAAGCGTGTACGGCACTAGCCTTATGGGGTTTTCTGGCGAAGATCTTTTGATTCTCTCGCGACATCTAAATAATACCCGAATAAATAAAGGTCGGAAAGTTCATTTCCGACCTCATATTATAGACCAACCAACCCAAGATTCTTTATTCACCAAACAGTGAGTGTATTATAATCCAATTCTTGCTTGGCAAGAACGATTTTTCCTTGTTTAAAATTGACATGCCCATTAGACCAAAATCCAGTTATGTCATTTTTCTTAGTATAATTAAAAAGGATATATCCTCCCGCTTCTTCCATGTTTAATTTTGTGACACATTTTAAGGCCCACATATTGTTAATCTTTTTTCCGAAAAACTGTAAGTTCTTTGTATCTAAATCAGGTAGATTGAAATAGCCCCTACAGTGATTTCCAAAATAGAATAGTTTCAATTTGACCCTTACTTTTTCTGAATTCAACACCCTATTGCCTGCTAATGTTACAATAGAATCAAACTCAATACCCTTCTGCGTAAATGCAGAGTCGTCTTCTCTTATTTCATCTAATATCAAATTGACCTCTTCATTGCTCAGTCCCTTTTGTTGGTTTTTACTTTCCGAGCATCCAAGCACAATGAGA
>JAZGFD010000322.1:0-6318 GCA_036479115.1 Saprospiraceae bacterium
TAGAAAACTTCCTACCATATTGGTATACGGTCATTATGATGTGCAACCTCCTGATCCTCTTGACTTGTGGGTGAGTCCTCCATTCGAACCAGTAATCAAAAAAACCAAAATCCATCCAGAAGGGGCAATTTTTGCGCGAGGATCTTGTGATGATAAAGGCCAACTGTTTATGCATATAAAAGCGGTAGAAGCAATGTTGGCAACAGAAGAAATGGCTTGTAATGTAAAAATGCTCTTAGAAGGAGAAGAGGAAGTTGGTTCTGATAACCTTGAGGACTTTTTACATGGTAATAAAGAGCTTTTAAGCTGTGATGTCGTGTTGATATCAGATACATCAGTGATTGCTAATGATGTGCCATCTATAAGTGTAGGATTGAGGGGATTAAGCTATGTGGAGGTTGAAATTACTGGCCCTAATAGGGATTTACACTCTGGAGTGTATGGCGGTGGTGTGGCTAACCCTATCAACGTGCTATGCGAGATGATATCGTCCTTAAAAGATGAAAATAATCATATTACCATTCCAGGATTTTATGATAAAGTAGAAGAACTTTCTGCTGATGAAAGAGCAGCAATAAAACGCATTCCTTTTTCATTAGATGAATATAAGAAAGACCTTAAAATTGACAATGTTGAAGGGGAAAAAGGATACCATACCTTAGAGCGTACATCTACAAGGCCTACACTTGACGTGAATGGTATTTGGGGGGGCTATATAGGTGAAGGAGCCAAAACTGTCCTTCCTTCTAAGGCATTCGCCAAAATAAGTATGAGATTGGTTCCATATCAAACTGATGAGGAAATAACAAAATTATTCACCAGCCATTTTAAGAAAATTGCTCCTTTATCAGTAAAAATTAAAGTAACTCCACATCATGGAGGATTACCAGCTGTTACTCCCATTGATACTGCAGAATACAGGGCCGCTGCCATGGCAATGAAAACAACCTATGGAGTTGATCCTATACCAGTAAGAGGCGGGGGTAGTATCCCTATTGTCAGCCTATTTGAGACCATTCTTGGGGTAAAAACAGTGTTGATGGGATTCGGCCTTGATAGCGATGATATCCATTCTCCTAATGAACATTATGGGTTATTTAATTTCTATAAAGGAATTGAAACTATACCGTATTTTTATAAATATTACGCCGACCTAAAGGCTTAAAAGCAATGAGAATAGATATAATTTCAGCAGTGCCTGCACTGTTAGAAAGCCCTTTTAATCATTCAATACTTCAAAGGGCAAAGGATAGAAATATAGTAGATATCCACATCCATAACCTTAGAGAATATGGGTTGGGTAAACACTACCAAATTGACGACTATCAATTTGGAGGTGGTGCAGGGATGGTCATGATGGCTGAGCCTTTAGATAATTGTATTTCTTCTTTGAAAGCTAAATTTAATTACGACGAAATTGTTTATCTCACTCCAGATGGACTTGTCCTTAGGCAATCCTTATGCAATCAGCTATCACTATATCAATCATTGCTCCTTGTATGTGGTCACTACAAGGGAATAGATGAACGAATCAGAGAAATGCACATCACCTTGGAAGTGAGTATAGGTGATTATGTTCTAAGTGGAGGAGAATTGGGAGCAGCTGTACTGGTGGACTCAATAGTTAGGATCATTCCAGGTGTGCTTAACAACGAAAGCTCGGCTCTTTTCGACTCTTTTCAGGATGGAATTTTAGCACCTCCTGTATATACCCGCCCATCAAAGTATAAGGGTAGGGGAGTACCAGATGTTCTTCTTTCGGGTCACGACCTAAAAATAGGCGAATGGAGATACAGTCAATCAATGGAAAGGACACAAAAACGTAGACCTGATCTTTTGGATTAATATAGCTCAGTACTTTTTTGGTAATTAATCTATTTGTGCATACATAAAAAAACGTAACTTCTCATACGTACATAAAAAAATAATGAAAAAAATATTTAAAGAACCAAAAGGCCTCAATTGCGTTGCTCAATTTCATGATACTTTTGATTTGCCTGTACTTACTAATCCTTCAATACCTTCGAAAGAAAGATGTCAACTAAGGGTAAGTTTACTTCAAGAAGAACTCAATGAACTCAAAGAAGCCATAAATCAAAATGATATGGTAGAAATAGCCGATGCATTGAGTGATCTGCAATATGTTCTTTCTGGCGCAATTTTAGAATTTGGTATGGGCGGGAAGTTCGATGATCTCTTTAATGAAGTACACCGCTCTAATATGAGTAAAGTGTGTAAAACAAAAGAAGAAGCTGTACGTACTCAAGTTCATTACAAAAAAAATAAGCACACAGACTCTTTTATTAAAAAGAAGAATGATGAATACCTCGTATATAGAAATGGAGATCAAAAAGTATTAAAATCAGTGGAATATTCTCCTGCTGATCTGAAGAAATTTCTCAAATAATCATAATAATAATAATAATAATAAATAATCAATATTGTTATCATTATAGAAAGGCCCTAGGCTTTTAAAACTGAATAGCCCCAAGGGCAACGACCTTAGCTATTTTTGTGATTTGGCGGGATTTTGACCAAAAATGATAACAAAACTTTCTGGTACACATGATATAGTGTACTTACCTATTATGCATCAGAATCACTATTGTCAATGATTGCATCATCAACAATTTCATTGCCATCACCATCAAGGTCTTCAAAGCCAGCAGCCTTTTTCACATTCTTAGGAGGGGTGCTTGAAGATGTTTTTATTGTGGTGTCCTTATCAATAGTAATTTTACCCTCACTAAATGCAGAATAGTCTCCATCAGCGTATTTTTCAGCCTTAGAAAAAAAATCATCTTCGTCATCTAAGAGAGAATCACCATGATCCGTAGGTGGAGAGTTTTTCCTTTTTTGTTTTTCAAATTTTTCTTTTGCGTCAAATTCTTTCGCATTTTCAATGGTTTCGTCGATTCTCTCATCAAAGTCTTTTTTCAATTCTTTTGCCTGTTCTACCACTTTGTCTTTCGTCTCCATTACTTTTTTTCCTATATCTTCAGTAATGTTTTGTAGTTTATCCAGTCTTTCATTGTTTTCTCCAAAAACTGTGGTACCAATAGATTCAGACAAATCACCAGCCTTTTCAACTGCTTTTTCAGCTAAATCACTGGCTTTGTCCTGCATTGTCTCGCTAAAATTGTCTAATGAATGTGCTGCTTTTTTAATGGTCTCATTTGATTTTAATTCTTCTATCGCAAATGCCGTTTTTTCAGTTACTGTTTTACTAATCTCGGTCATCTTTTCTGATGTCTTATTGAGAATATCACTTTTTTGAACTGACTCTATAGTTTCACTGGCTTTTTCCAGTACAGCATCTCTAAGACCAGTGGTTTTAGATGTTATTTCATCTGATAGATTTTCTGCAACCTCCGCAGCAGCATCTTTGGTTTTGTTTAATGCAGATTTTCCTAGAGATTCAGCTCCAAAAAATATTTTTTTTAAATCGTTGAGTAAGCCCATTTCTTTTGTGATAATTTATAATTATTGTTATGATTTTAAAGATATGACAATTCAGCTTAGTGCCAACTTTAATTTAGATACTTTTAATTTACTGATATATCAATGTAATTTAATTTACTGATATATCAATGTAATAGGGTTTTCGAAAACAACATCATATATACTGGAGATAAGGATTCTACTAAGATGGATTCTTGAAAGTTGAAAATAATGCCTATAATTTATATTATGTTAAATAGATGTTCGCAAATCTTCTACCCTCCATATTTTGAATGCACAAAGTATTTTATAATTCTTTTTCATTTATTTCTTTACTTTTCCTCATCCAGTCTCGTTATTCAGTTATTACTAATGATACTCTATAGAGCCATTTTCACATTACAAAAGAGAAGAATTAAGAAATAAACAAAAATTACACAGCCTTATTTTGGTGAAGTATTAGGGCATAACAAAAATCTAACCTTTAATGGAAATGAACTTTTATAATATTCAGATATAAATTCTCCGATAAGGAATTTAGAACCCAAACCCACCGCCCATTTGCCCCATACTCGCTACAAATTCATCAAAAGTCATTTCTGTATAGCCATTAATGTCAAGGATCAAATCAGAAGGATCACAACTTGCTTCAAAAGATATAGCCGTAGTAGTCATTACTAAGGTGCCCATATTTGCAACTATCTCAAGAGGAAAGCCTCTAAATTGTTCCATTTCTACACCTTGTATGAGTGCAGCTTTGGTTTTTATATCTTCTGTGATATATGCTTCTATTTTCATATCGGGATTCGCTATAGGTATTGCGACCATTTTATAGCAAGTAAAACCAGCAATTTGTTTAGTATCAGATTCATCATATGAAATTTGCAATTCGCTCATTGGGTTGTCTCCCTCTGCCTTCATTTTATCCATTTCTGTCTTAGACATAGGTATGTAAAACTTTGATCCCATCATATCATATGCCATTTTCATCCCAGCGTCTTTCTCCACTCTCATTTTGATATTGATCATGCCTCCCATCATATTATTAATGGTAAGTGACTCATCTCCTATGTAGAATACATCAGTGGTAGATCCTTTCATCATTTCCATCTGAGCATTTACTTGAGGATTATCGGAAAAGGCATCTGTCATTACAAATGATATATGACCCTGAGCCTGTCCTATTAACATTTGAGAAATAATGAAACTAAAAATAAATGTTAATAAATTATTAGAATATTTTAACATGTTTTGTGTTTTTTATTTAAAAGTAAATTATCAAGTGTTTCGTATTCAGGACGTATATTTAATATCAATGTAATCGTTTTATCGGTTATAATTATCTTAAAATCGACAGTCATTTTTAAAAAACCCATTCATCTATGTACTTGGCCACAATCTTAGCCAAATTTTCTGCATCTGCTATGGCGCGGTGCTGAATTCCAGTGAATTCAAAACCTTCTTTTTTGGTGACAGATTTGAGTCCCCTTTCTATCTTTACTCCTTTCAGTGCATGATATTGCTTTTTGATATCAATACTTGCCTCTAGCCACTCATTCTCTATATCATGTAGTCCACAATCCCCTCTCAGTAATCTCGGATCTGCGGGCCCCCACGAACATAATATATAGTCATTTGATTCGATATCACAAAAGTCCATGAATTCTGTTGCTACCTTTGGAAATCTATTGGCCATATCCACATTTTTCTGTTTTATTGAAGTAAGTTTTTTACAGAATCCAGACAATTCGGGATTAATTACTGGTTTAACAAATTGCGAAAAAATATCCACAACTTGACCATATTCATCAAGTTTATATGCTCCGATTTCTATGACCTCTGTTATTCCTTTCGGTGGTCTTCCCATCCAGCATGTTGCTTCTAAATCATATGCTATATATCTCACTATAGATATTGTTTTTCTTTAATATTTGAAGAATCTTACTCCTATGACACTTCTTTTTTCTCTGTGCTAAAAACTTTTTCTAATTGATACCCAGTGAGCCTGTTGTGATAAAAATATAGTAATTTTAAGTTCATTGTTTTATACATATCTCCGTCTTTATACCAAGGCATAGATGCATGAAATGAATTCAAATGTTTTAAACCGTCACTGATGATATCACCTGTACTTTCTTCCATGATTGGAGATAGCTTAAGGCTGCCATTTTGATTCATTTTCTTTAATTGGTCCAAAAGTTGAGTTACAACATATTCATATTCTGATAATGGTATAGACACTTGTTCTGGAGCGAGGCTAAGCAATGTGAATTTATCCAAATCTTTGTACTTACTTTCAAGTATTTTATAAGCAGAAAATGCAACCAAATGGCTGGATAAAACAATGTTTTCTGTCTTATAACTCTCTAATATCTTTTTTGCAAACACTCTGGTATAAACGTCATTTCTTTGCTTGTCAATGGTGACTATGTCTCCACTAATAAAATGTTGTTCGATATCAATAATTTTGCCATTCTTGACGCTCTCTCCTTTTTCATTTAATTCATTTCCGAAAACATCCATGGGTTTTCCAAATGACATGTATACCTCAGAATCAGATTTTAAAAAGCGTTGCAACAGATGGAAAAATGATGTTTTTTTCTTTGTCCGAGAAGCTATATAATTTGCCCTACCCTCTTTCCTCAAATGTTGATTAATAAGATCTTCTGCTTCAAATATAAAATGATAACTTACCACTAATGGTACTACCATTATTTTCTTTTTAAGCCCTTTCTCATAGTTGTGATTTTGAGCTTCAATGAGTGTACCTAGTAAGCCAAATTTGAGGTTCTTTTCTAATGCTCCACTTCTTGATCGAGTGCCTCCTGGAAAAAAGACCGTATTGAGATTATTAAGAAAACTTAATACACTAAATTC
>JAZGFD010000323.1:0-8761 GCA_036479115.1 Saprospiraceae bacterium
AATTAAATGATATTATTGATTTAAAGACTGTTGATAATTTAGGCGTATTGGTATCCTTTTGCACTGCCGAGTTAGCGTCAGAACGCACTGGCATTACTGTTAAAAACATAAAAGACCTTGCTTCAAAATTTGCAAAATCTAAATCAGCCGTGTGTTATGGTAGACTAGGCGTTTCTACAGTAAAATATGGTAGTTTGAGTCAGTGGGCTATAAATGTAATCAATATCCTTACTGGCAATTTTGATAGAAAAGGAGGTGCGATGTTTCCAGAACCTGCTTTTGATAGTATAAAAGGCAAGAAAATGTCACCTAAGTTTGGCCGGTGGAAAAGCAGGGTCAGAGCGCTACCAGAATACGGCGGCGAATTGCCTTCAGCTACTTTAGCAGAAGAAATTCTTACACCAGGTGAAGGGCAGATTAGGGCATTATTTACCAATTGTGGCAACCCAATACTGTCTACACCTAATGGCCAACAATTAGACAAAGCATTTGAAAAACTTGATCTAATGATCTCAATTGATATTTATATTAATGAGACCACCCAACATGCAGATTATATATTGCCTCCAGCAGCAGGTCTAGAAGTAGCTCATTTTGACATCGCATTTAACAATTTGGCCATAAGAAACACAGTAAAATACAGTGACCCTATAATCCCAAAGGAAGATGGAACCCTTTATGACTATGAAATCTTTCAAGGTTTAATGAAGTCGATTGAAAAGGATGATGCATTACACGATGTAAAGGCACAGCAGCATAGAGAAACAATGTATAACATTACACCGCAAATGATGTTAGATCAGGTGATGAAAACTGGAAAATATAAACTTACAGTAAACAAGTTAAGAGACCACCCACATGGAATAGATTTAGGCCCTTTAATGCCAAATATAAGAGAGCGTCTCATCACTCCAGATAAGCGTATTGATCTTATTCCGAAAATATATGCAAATGAAATATTAAAAATAAAAAAAGACAAACCAGCACATAATGACAAGTTAAGCCTTATAGGAAGGCGGCATCTAAGGAGCAATAATTCTTGGATGCATAACAGCCATAGGCTTGTAAAAGGCACATTGAGATGTATTGCTTTGATCCATCCATATGATGCTAAAATTAGAGGCATTTCTACTGGAGATATGATAATAGTAACTTCTAGAGTGGGTGAAGTAAAATTACCAGTAGAAGTCACTAAAAGCATTGCCAAAGGCGTAATAAGTATCCCCCATGGATGGGGTCACGATAGAAACGGGGTATCCTTATCAATAGCAAAACAACATGCTGGAGTGAGCCTTAACGACCTTACGGATGAACTGCTGGTGGAAGAGCTCACTGGTGTAACAATTCTAAGTGGGGTACCTGTAGAAGTAGCTTTAGATATTTGAATACACTACAAATATGAATGTCACATTTGAGGTCAACGATATTCCGCAAAAAGCGGCCATCATTTCATTATATAAAGCCAATCACTGGTCATCAGCAAATAAATCTGATGAGTTATATATGGCAATAAAAAATTCTCAAATGATAGTTTCAGCTTACAATTTCGAAAAACTTGTGGGTTTCGGAAACGCATTATCGGATGGCCACCTCGTCGTCTACTATCCTCACTTGTTAGTACATCCTGACTTTCATGGAAAAGGAATAGGTACTTCGATTATGAAAATATTTCAAAAAACTTATTCGGGATTTCATCAACAAATATTAGTTGCTGATGCAAAGGCAATCGACTTTTATAGAAAATGTGGTTTTGATAAAGGTGGACAAACGCAGTCAATGTGGATATATCAGGGCGATGATCATTGACTATTGAGTCCACTCACAAAAGTGTAACTCCTCAAGTGGTATCTTTTTTTTATCTCAAAAGCTCACCACTTGAGAAGTTACAAAAAAGTTACTTTTGGCGAACCTTTCATTTTTCTCAACTCGCTGATACTCCGGCATCACCGAATCTACAAAAATGAAAATTCATGCAAAACGATTCTTTTTCTGAAAAATGTTAGTTTCCAGAATAGCCTCAATATTAATTTGTTACCTTATCTTGCTACTATGTCTTTTGATCAACAAACACTTTTGTTTTACGGCTGGTGGCAGTTTACAGTATGCTTATTTGCTTTTGCTGCACTTATGGCTATATGGTGGCACATAGGCAAGGGTCATCAAGACTATGGCCAAGTTTGGTTAGCACTCTCCATATTGTGCTGGAGCATATCAGGAAGTATAGACATTCTATTTGTGAATATGGAATGGCTTCCTGTCAATGAACATGTTTTAGAAGGCAGCCGTAGTATTCTATCCCTATTCAATAGTCTATTCATTCTTCTGTCACTACCCTGGTTCAGTTACCTTCCCGAAAAGTTAGATCCAATAATAAAATCAGATTATTGGAAATACATGGTAGGTCTCCCATTCATATTTTCTTTACTTCCTACTATTAGTAAACTTTTATCAGACAATAAAAATGATTTTATTAGTGAATTAGATGTGTACTACTCTGTACTCACTTTGATTTTTTTATCCTTTGTACTCTGGGTTTCATTTACAAAACGAAAACTTAAAGCTTTGGCTTTTCTTTCCGTGGTTTGTATTTTAATGACTTTTGTGGCTCAAATTTATAAGCTTACTGGTTCATCTGTAAATATGATTTTACTCTCGGCTATTTTTAAAACTACTCTTATTATGATCTTTTTCGCTTTGGCATTAAGCTGGGTAAGGGAACTGGCTGAAAATATCATACCGAGTTCGCAGAACATATATTTATCACTATTTCACATAAAAAATGATGACAAATATCACCACATTGTAGAACTCAAAGGCTTGTTAGATAAAGAAAACAGGACAATCAAACTAAATAGTTCATCATTTGAACTCTTGCATAAATTTGTAAAAGCCAGAATGAGCCCTCGTGAACAATGGTTAGAAATCAAGCCCAAAGGATTTGGCAGAAATAGCAGAGAATATGGGGTAAAAGATCATAATGAACTGAGACGACTTTTGACAGGTTTACTCGATGGAATATTTGGAAAAAACAGCTGGACTAGAGATCAACATGAAACTATTCTAAAGGAAACCCTATTCGAAATGTCACCTAAAAGAAATAGGAAAATACGCCTCAGGATTCCTCCTGGAAATTTAGACCTGCCGTGAGGTATGTAGTAGCTGAACGGAAACTCATTAACATTAAAAATGCTTACTTCGACGAGTTCAGCATGAACCTTTTAGCGATTTTTTCATTTTTATAAACTCCCTGATACTCCAGCATCACTGAATATCAAAAAACCAAATTCTAATCCAAAATATTCTATTTCATAAAATTCGACAGTTTCCGTTGAGACACTATTTAGTTTAATTGTTAAGCTATTTTTGCAAAGACTAATTAAAAATTGTAAAAATCATATGTGCACAGTTACTTTCATTCCTATTAAGGGCCAAGGAAATTTTATTTTTACTTCTAATAGAGATGAATTTCCGCAACGCACCGCAGATGAGCTTATGATAAAAACAATAAATGAAAAAAAGGTTCTTTTTCCACAAGATCAAAGAGCAAAAGGAACTTGGATTGCCATCAGCGATTCTGATCAATTGGTATGCATTCTCAATGGGGCATTCGAAGCTCATAAAAGAAGAGATGACTATGTAAAAAGTCGTGGTATAATGGCACTAGAAATGTTTGAGTATGAAAATTCAATAAATTTTTTGAAAAATTATAATCTGAAAGGAATCGAACCATTTACAATGATTTTGTACGACTGCGGCAATTTATTTGAATTGAAATGGGATTATAATATCAAGCACATTCGTAACTTAAATCCAGAAGACTCACACATTTGGGCTTCAAGTACTCTTTATTCGGAAAAATGGCAAAAGAAACGACAAAAATGGTTTAGTGAATGGCACCAAAAACATGTTACTATTACCCAGTCTGCAGTATTGGATTTTCACAATAATGCAGGTGAAGGTAATGATAGATATGACGTAAAAATGTATGTAGACGGGCTAGTGCAGACTACCAGCATTACAAGCATAGAGCACGATAAAGATAGTATGAGAATGAGGTTTGAGAGCATTTCAAATGGTGATGTTAAGCAAGAGAAGATTCAGGTACACACTACCTGAGTAGTTTCCAAAAATGAAAACCTTCCTTCAAAGATTAAATTCTACTGTATCTACTCAGGTGGGCGCTTTTGAGATAAAAAATTGTTATTTTTTTGCCAGATAAAGCTCATTTTTTGAGGCATAGCAGAGCTATGGCGAAAGAAATAGCTATAAAATGGTAGAAAAAGAACTTTTTTTGTCCAAAATTGGCTCCACTTGAGTAGTTACATTTTACTTAATCCTTACTCTAAAAGATTCTATGACAACTGTAGACAAAACCAAAGCACCTCCAATAATGGTTCTAAAAGATGGTACTTCACCTAAAAATATAAGAGCCAATAAAATACCATAAATAGGTATTATTGATGCCAATAGGCTAGCCGTACTAATGCTAAAATACTTAAAACTTCTTAAAAATAAGGTATGTCCTAATGCTGTAGTAACTATTCCTAAAAATAGAAGCGCTTCCCATTGAGAGGTGAAATCATTGTTTTCAAACATAAATAAAACTGGAACCAATAACACGGTACCAATAACCAATTGTACCCACATCAAATGAGATCCATCATACTGCTGGGCTAAATCTCTGGAGTAAATATTCCTCATAGCAAAACAAAGAGCCGATACTAAACCTATCATCATTCCTAAGAAATTACTATTACCCAAATCAATATCAGGCATCATGACATACACTCCTACTAAAACCAAAACCCCTAAAAGCAGATGAAACTTATTAAACCCAGTCTTTAATAACAAAGGTTCCAATAAAGTAGTCATAGCTGGAAAAGTATACAATGTAATAAAAGCAATTGCCACATTAGACCAATGTAGAGCATAAAAATAAGTGATCCAATGAGCTACCAATAGAAAAGATGAGATAAAAATTACCAATCTGTCACGCTTTAATATCACCTTTAAACTTACCCCTGACCACCTACAATACATCCATAAAAACACCATGCCTAAGGCGCATCTCCACCAGACAGTGACCGGTGGTGACATGCTGATATAACGACCCATCACTCCTGAAGTGCTGATGAATAATAGCCCTAAATTTAATTCTAGAAGTGTTTTGTTCTGTGGGATTTTCACTCTTTTTTTTTGAAATGTGTTTCTTTGTAACTTATATATTAGCTTTTGGGATAATTAGAGAATTACAAAGAAGGTATCTACTTAGTTAGAGCCAATTTTGACAAGCAGGTCTCAATGGCGCCCACTTGAGTAGTTACCAAAAAAGCACTAAAAATATACTTTATATTGACCAATACAGAAAGTTTGTGACCAAGTACCAAGATACTGTAGAGTTGAAACATCCAAAAGTCAATTCCACTATGTGATATAAATCTATACAGTCAGTAAATTTTGGGTAAAAAAAACTCATTTGTCGCTTTACTTCGGTTATTTTTGTTTCAATAATCCTACTTTTAACAGCTTTTAAAACCTAGTTAAAAATGAAAAAGATATATTGGTTTTTGATTGCTATTGTCGTTATCACATTACTTGTCCTCTTGTTTTCTTTTATTAATAGGGATAGGATGATGGATCGTATGATCGAAATGGCCATGTCAAAATCGGCAAATAAGATAGAATATATTGAGGATAGGGATGGAATCAGGGTAATTACCCTTGGTACGGCCTCACCACTTTCTTCTGATCGCAACCAAACTGGAACAGCCATTTTTGTAGATGGAATGTTTTTTCTTTTTGATGTAGGTTATGGTGTTATTAGACAAGCAGAGCTAGAAAAACTTCCCTTAAATAAGCTTTCAGGCATATTTTTATCCCATTGGCATTCTGATCATTTTATTGAGTTGCCCTATGCTATCAATCGATCATGGCAACTGGGAAGGAAACACCCATTGGATATCTATGGCCCAGAAGGATTAGATACTGTACTGATAGGTGTAAGTCAGTTTTTAAAATATGAGAATGAAAACAGAGTGTCGCATCATGGCTCTGAAGTAATGAACCCTCTTATTGCAGGGGTAAACTCTCGCACTATTGATATGAGAGGGAGTGTTTCAACGATTCTTTATCAACAAAATGAATTGCGAATTACGGCTTTTGAAGTCTGCCATCAACCTGTTACACCTTCATACGGATTTAGAATAGATTATAAAGGAAAATCTGTCGTCATTTCAGGAGATACCAAAGAGAAATGTCATACTCTTGAAGACTTCGCTAAGGGAACAGATCTTCTCCTTCATGAAGTCATGCTCAAAGATGTATTTGAAAAAAGCAGTAAAAGAAATGCTAAAAATGGAAATGAACGAAATGCTAAAATTGCCCAAGACATAACAAAATATCATACATCTCCAATAGATATTGGAATTATGGCTCAAAGAGCAGGGGTAAAAAAAGTGGTTTTGCATCATTTTGCCCCAGTTCCATCTAATTTAATATTTGAAAGAAGATATAAGTCAGATTTAAGTAAAAACTATAAAGGCGCGATCAGTCTAGCAGAAGATGGTAATGAATACTATGTAGAAATAAATTAAAATAATAATATGACGAGAATAAAACAATTATTTGACCTATCTGGTAAGGTAGCTATAGTAACAGGGGCTAGTAAAGGAATAGGAGAAGCTATGGCTAGGGGCATGGCAGAACATGGGGCCAGCGTAGTGATCAGCAGCAGAAAGCAAGAGGCTGTAGATGATGTAGCAGCCTCATTCAAATCTGATGATTTGGACGCTATAGGCATTGCTTGTCATGTAGCTAAAGAAGAAGATCGCATCAATTTGATTGAAAAAACACTGCTCCAATATGGCAGAATAGATATCCTCATTAATAATGCAGGCACCAATCCCTACTTTGGCCCAATCCAAGATATGCCTCAAGAAGTATATCAAAAAACAATGGATATTAATCTCAATGCTCCTATGGAGCTGAGTAAATTGTGTTACCCTGAGATGAAAAAACAAAAAGGTGGCAGTGTGATTCATATCAGTTCTATAGAAGGCTTGCATGCAACTGCATATTTTGCTGCGTATAATTTAAGCAAGGCAGGTCTGGTTATGTTGGCCCAAAATCAAGCTGCTGAATGGGGCCCAGATAATATAAGAGTAAATGTAATATGCCCTGGATTGGTTAAGACAAAATTAAGCCGTGCCCTTTGGGATAACCCCAATCACGAAAAGGCATTAAAGGGCATACCTTTAAGAAGAATGGCCGTGCCTGATGAGATGGCAGGATTGGCAGTTTTTCTTGCATCCAATGCATCTTCTTACATGACAGGATCTGTACTTGTAAATGACGGTGGAATTCTTCACGCTCCAATAATGTCTTTATAATAAACAACCAAATGGAAACAATTAAAATGGAAAGCTATGTACAATTTCTTTAAAGTTGAAGTAATAGAACATGTCGCTTCTGTTGCTTTTAATCGCCCAGACAAGGCCAACGCTTTGCACGCACTAGCATGGATTGAAATGCAACAAATATTTGAAGATTTGAATGACAATTTAGAAGTCAGATGTATAGTTTTAAGTGGAGAAGGCAAACACTTTTGTGCAGGCATAGATTTATCATTGCTTATGGATGTGAGTGCTTATAATCAAATTAAATGCGAAGGGAGAAAAAGAGAAAAGATCAGAAATTTTATTATCAAACTCCAAGACAATATCTGCGCTATAGAAAAATGCCAAAAACCTGTATTGGCGGCAATACATGAAGGTTGTATTGGTGGAGGCGTAGATATTGCTACAGCTTGTGACATTCGATATTGTACTGATGATGCATACTTTCAAGTAAAAGAAATAGATATGGGGCTTGTAGCTGATATAGGGACAATGCAAAGGCTTCCGAAGGTTGTGGGGTATGGAGTGGCCGCAGAAATGGTATATACTGGAAAAAAAGTCTTAGGTAAAGAAGCCAAAGAAATTGGCCTGGTCAATAAATCATTTTCTGATAAAGAAACCATGATGAAAGGTGTAAAAGCTATGGCAAAAGTAATAGCGAGCAAACCCCCACTGGTAATAAGAGGAACAAAACACATTTTACAATATACACGTGATCACTCTGTAAGAGAATCATTAGAATATATGGCTACTTATAATGCAGCTTTTTTATTATCCGACGATCTCACCAAGTCCTTTGAAGCCGCTGTGACTAAAAATAAACCGGAGTATTCTAATTAGACAATACTTTAATCCTCTAAATGCTCATGAGGATGTAGTGATTGAATAGTACAATGTGATTATAATGATTATGACTACTCGAGTACTTAATGCGTAAGTATTCAATATCATTTGTAGCCTGAAATATATGTCATCATTTTTAGACAAAAATGATGGCATATCACAACAATCTCTACTCAACCAAGGGTGTTGCCTTGGCTATTCAACTTAAAGGCCTTCAGCCTTTCTCTGATGATTATAATATTGAGGACTTTCTAATTTTAACATATATTATTAAACGACCTCAGTATAAAAATATAAGATAAAATAATTTGGTTTTTAATTCATCACTAAAAATATGATATTTGCAAAAAAGAATGATTATGTCAAAGCAAAATACTTTCTTATTGATTATCGGGCTCTTGCTATTAGGAATGGGTAGTAGGTTTTTATTTTTAATAGAAGGATATCCACAAATTCCCAATTTTACTGCTTTAGGTGCCGTTGCATTGTTTGGAGCCTATCATTTAAAAAAAGTACAATCTATA